>JADKCL010000015.1 GCA_016718825.1 Bacteroidota bacterium
CTTGCAGGAGCACAGCGACCTCATCCTGTGCAGGATTTGGGTAGAGCAGGACGTTCCACGGCGTCGGCGCTGCGCCTATGGCGTTGAGGATCACGGGGAAAGGCAAAGATGCGCTCGTGCATCCATCGCTGTTTGTGACGACCACGGCGTAGTTGCCTTGACCGTGGGTTGGTAGGTGATCACAGTGGCACCGGTGATGGGGTTACCGTTGGAGCAACCACTGGTAGCTCGCTGCGGGATTGGTGGATAGTAGGACCCCATTGAAGGTGATTTGCGGCTAGGGTGGCAGGCTGTTCTGCAGTGATGTTGATGCTGGCGGAATTGCTGCATTGGTCGGTACTCGTGACGGTGACCGGCTTAATGGTGGTCGCACGGGCTGGCCAATGGGTTGATCGTTGTGCTGTCTGACAAGGATGCGGTTAGGAACCCGCGAAGCCTGAGTGGCAGTGCCTGTGTAGAATCCATTGATCGTGGCGCAACCACCTTGGCACAGCGCGGTATCGGCACCGAGGGTGATTTGAGGCAATGGAAAGGCCCCCGACCAAGATGCTGTTCAGTTCTCCTGCAGCCGATTGTATCGGTAATGGTGAGGATGTATTGGATATTGCTGCTGATGCTGGCGGTGGGGGACTGGGCAGATGGATTGCTCCAAGCCGGTGGCGGGTTGCCAATTGTAGCTGTAGCCCGTGGGGCCCTGAAGCACGATTGTGCCCTGCGCACAAACCATCGTGTCGGCACCCAGACTGAAGGGCGGTACCGCTGAGACCGCAAGCTGGATACTGTCGGCACCCGTACAGCCGACGGTATCGGTCGCTGTGAGGATGTACTGAATGCTGGTGTTGACTGTCGCCGTCGGGCTTTGGGCGGCGGGATTGCTCAATCCCATAGTGGGTTGCCAGTCGTAGGCATAGCCGGCGGGGCCCTGCAGCATGACCGTTGCCGGTGCACAGACGATGGTGTCAGCACCCAAGCTGAAGGGCGCGACCGAGGAAACGGCGATCTGGATGCTGTCCGTGCCCACGCATCCCGCGGTGTCGGTCGCCATCAGGACGTATTGGATATGGGTGCTGACAATGGCGGTCGGGGACTGCGCAGATGGATTGCTCAGGCCGTTGGAAGGTTGCCAATTGTAGCTGTAGCCTGCGGGGCCTTGGAGCAGGACGTTCGCATTCTCACAGACCGTGGTATCATTTCCCAAGGCGAATTGTGGCCGAGGATGGGTGGCAATCGCGATGCTGTCGGCGCGGGTGCAGCCGATGGTGTCGGCAACGGGTGAGCGTGTATTGGATGTTGCTGGAGATGAGGGCGGTGGGTGATTGTGCCGACGAATTGCTAAGGCCCGTCGCGGGCTGCCAATTGTAAGTATAGCCCAGAGGGCCCTGCAGCACAAGCGCAGCGGGAACGCAAATGGTCGTATCGGCCCCCAAACTGAAGGGCGCGACCGAGGAGGCGACAATCGCAATGCTGTCCATGCCTGCACAACCCGCAGTATCGGTGGCTGTGAGGGTATACTGGATGCTGCCGATGATACCTGCCGTCGGAGATTGGGCAGATGGATTGCTCAAGCCTGTAGAAGGTTGCCAGTTGTAAAGCATATCCGGTAGGACCTTGCAATACGATGGAATCCTGTTCACAGACGGTGGTGTCGGCCCCGAGGCCGAATTGCGGCAATGGTCGGGCCGTGATGGCTATGCTGTCACTGTCGGTGCAGCCCGTCGTATCTGTGATCGTGAGGCTGTACTGTATATTGGTGTTGATGGTGGCGACTGGATTGGCGATCGTCGCATTGCTCAGGCCTGTGGAGGGTGCCCAAGAATATGTGTAACCTGCTGGCCCCCCGAGTTGGAGCGTTGAATTTTGGCAGACAGCGGTGTCGTTTGCGAGGGAAAGCGCCAGATCGGTGATGGAAACTGTGAAGGCATTGGAAACGACAGGAGGAGCTAGCGCAAGCCAGGTTGGAACCATGCTCGCCTGCATCGACATCTCCGTTGTGCAAATTGCTGGTAACGAGGTGGAACGGTATTGGCAACCGGCAGACCGTTCACCGTCCATGTAGGTCGGATTCAATCCTCCGGCAAAGCTGCTGGTATTGAGCACGAGCGTGGTGCCCGCGCAGACCGTGCCTTGTGGATTGCCTTGCAGCGTGACCGTGGGTTGCAAGGAGTTACCGATGGTGATTGGGTATCCATTGTCTGGGCTGGTGATGACCGGATTGGTTGAGACGACCCTGATGCGGTAATTGTTGCCAACGGCATAGAAGGGCAAAGTAGCAGTGATCACGCCAGACTGGTAGGCGGCAGATGCCGGGGTGTAGGCGCCAATGTTGTCAGGCGCGGCAAAGCTACCAGAGGCATCGCTGAGCTGGGCTGTGAAGGTGGTGCCCCCACCATAATAGCCCTTGGCGTGGTAGGCAACAAAGATCGAGGCCCCCGGGCAGTAGGCGTTGGTGGAGGTATAGGCGCGGATGATCTCGGGCACTCCCGATTGCCGAACGACTCCGTCGAGACCACCTACACAGTAGCCGTGTAGGGCTCCATCGGTCATTGACATGCTGTGCATGACACTGAAAACGATGCAGGCCCCGGGTATACTGGTGAAGGTCTTGCAGCTATCCGTGGTGAGATATTGGCCATTGTCCTTGACGACCATCGCTTGCCCGGCACTTCCAAAACACATTTCCTTGGTGGCTTAAGTTGGCGGGATTGTTGTTGATGGGCAACCAGGTTGTTCCGGTGTTGGTGGTGTACAACGGCTTTCCAGATAATCCTGCGCAGTATCCTAGTGAATCGTTGATAAATACAATGTCTTGGAGGGTGCCAGCTACAATGGGAAGATAGGGAGTCCAGTTAAGGCCGCCGTTCATCGTCCTTTGAATTCTGCCTGAGCTGGTGACGAAGCCCGTATCCGCATTGATGAACATGCAAAACCTTCATTTGGTGAAACGATTGAATGTCTGTGATGGGTAGAAGCGTATTGCCAGGCTTCTGCACCCATTCGTCTCCCCGTTGATGGTTTTGAAGATCCGGCCGCTGTCGAGTACGCAAATCCCCTTTGCCCATCGAGGAAAAAGAATTTCTGGACCCTCGATTGCCCCGAGATCAATTTGGCTTGCTGGAAAAAGGTCGTCCCGCCATTCACGGTTTTGTAGACCAGCCCCGGGAGGCTTCCGATTGAGGCCGTGTCCTTGTGGGTGGCATAACTGTGAACGGCTCGTTATGCACGCCAGAAGTCATGTTGTGCCAGGTGTTGCCGCCATCGGTCGTCTTAGTGATGCGGCCGATCACGCCGGCAATGCAGCCGTGGTTTGCGTCTGTGAAATAAATCTTGTTGTAGGAATCATTGATACCATTGGGCGTATGCGTAATGTTCCAAGTATTGCCGGCGTCTGTAGTCCTGTAAATCCCCTCCCCAGGCACGCAGACATAACCGACGCTGGCCGTCGGGAAAGCGATCTGTGAACAGGGGAGACTGGCTCCGACATTCAGGTTGGTCCAGGTCAAGCCGCCATCCGTCGTTTTGCGCACATCGTTGCCAGTGTTTCCATAGCCCACGGTGGCGCTGGTGAAAAACAGTTGGCCAAATCCCAAAGGCGTGAGTGGTACGACTGTCCAAGATGTGCCGCCATTGGTGGTCTTAAGCATTTGGTTGCCACTGCAGGTGATGAAGCCGAGGGTAGGGGAGGCAAATGTGATGGTCCCCAAGGTCGCGGTCACCCCGCTAGAGATCGTTTGCCAAGTGGCGCCGCCGTTGAGGGACCGGCGCAGCATGCCGTTGTTGCCTGTCGCAAAGCCCGTGTTCAAGTCCTTGAAATAGATGTCGTTGTATCCACTTCCCACACCACTGGTTTGTTGCACCCAGGTCGCGCCACCATCGGTGGTTTTCCTGATCTCGGAAAGCGTCCCTGCAATCCAGCCGGTCAACTGATTTACAAAATGTACGGCGACGACGTTGTAGCTGAAGCCGGTACTCATTCTGATCCAGTTTTGGCCGCCGTCGATCGTCTTGAACAAGCCGTGGGTGGATGGACAATTGCCAAAATAGGCGCTCTGGAAAACGGCATAGCCCGTGTAGCGGTCGGTGAAGGTAATGTCGTTGATGTAAGACTCCACCAATTCATTTTGCCGCCACTGAGCGAGGCCTACCGCGGGTAAGATGCAAGCCAATAGGAGTAAAAGTCTTTTCATCTAAAGCTTGGTGAATTGATAGTCCGGTTGCGAATATAACGAATTAGAGGCGGCAATGAAAGCACTTTGTCGTAGGACATTAAGTTGTGTATGTCTTTGTGGACATGGATTTACGATCATCATTGAACTCTGCCGCGGTTCCTCATGTTGACCACTCGACCTTGGGTTCCACTCGGGGTCGGCCTTGCCCATGGAACATCAACCGTGAATTGGGTTCAACATTGCAAGCTATCATTTGTAAAAGGTGCATTTAAACCTTCCCAAGGCAATACGAAGACGATCATATCTCTACGTCGCACCACACACTTCTCCTCCCCTGCAACCTTATGCTCAGAAGTTCCTTTTCCTTGCACTTGGAGCAAAGTCAGAAAGCGCCATCGGCATGAAAAAAAAACAGGCGCCCGCAATCCACAAAAAAACCATTAGGAATGATTTTCCTATAATTTCCAAGATTATGTGAAGGATTCTTGGTTTAAATCAAGCCGCTTTTGGGGTTCGTCCCTGAGTCTGGAAATGCCAAGAAACAACGCATCTTCGGGCCAAGAAGACAAGCATAATGCGGGAACAGATAGAGTTTTAATTCCTTAGCGCCCCTTCTTCCCCCGTTCCAAACCCTTGATCCGCCGTGCAAAGTCCCTTCCCATCGGAGTATCTGCTTGCCCGGTCTCGGCAAGCAAAGCTGCAATCCGCTCCACTTCAGCCGCATCATTCACATTCAGACGTTCGAGCAAGGCGGCCAATTCTTCCAACCTTTGCGCTTTCACCTTGCGGGCCAAGCGGGACCAGTAATCGGCTTGTGTGGGTTTGTCATGGGCTTTGTAGAATGAAACCAATGCCTGCATGGCCTCCAACGATTGCGCCGTTTTTGCCCTGTCCTTCAGCGCTTGCACGGCGATGCTCACTTCCCGTCCTTGCCGCCTTTTCTTCCGGCATTCCGTGCAGGCACGGGGCTCCGCTTCCATCGGAATGCGCCACTCCTCATACCAAAGCCGCTGCTCCTGCGCTGTGAAGACATAATCTTGGCGACAATCTGCACATTTGCGCACCGCATCCCGGTAAACCACCATCGCAGGAGGAAAGGCATCCAAAGAGGTTTGCAACCGGTAATTCGCCACAATGGCCCGACCTGCTTGGATGCATATCGTGCAGGCCCAATCCCGCCACCGTTCGTTCCACAGCTCCACATTCGCCACATCCGGCTTGCGACCCCAGCAAGCCTTGTGATAAGCCTCAAAAGACCGCGAACCCAGGCAAGTATCCGCCAAGGCACGATGCTCCCCGCAGAGCGGGCAGTGGTATAAACGCGGGGATGCGGAGGCTTCCATGATCAAATATGGGAAAAGGAGACGAAATCAGGTGCACTGAAGATTGCGGAAGCAGCCAGCGTACGCCGAATCAAATTCTGCATGCCGCCACCCACAGGATCTATCGCCCGAGGTCCCGATTCTCGGCATCGGCATCCACCTGCGGCGCGAGAAAAACAATTCCCCGGTAGAGACGAGGCACGCCTCGTCTCAGTCACCAAAAAGGGTAGCCCCCTAGAGGCTCATTGGGGTTATCATTCTGCTATTCTGCAAATCCCGCAAGGCTTTTTCAGGATAGTTCAAAAGAAAAGAATCTCCGGCAAAGCCTTCACGGGCTATCTTCAACATCCCGCCGATCAATCACCCACCACATCGCGACCGCCAAAGCCCTGAATCTTTAGAACGCCGAAGACAAAGGCCACAATCCCCATGGCAAGGTGCAATCCTGCCCGTAAATTCCATCAGGTCCCCGAACCTGCAAAAGCTCTGAATCTTTAGATCCGCCAAAGCCCTGAAAGGGCGCAATCCCCTAGGGCGGGGTGCAGCCCTGCCCGTAAATCCGCCGCTTCCCGGCACGCAGTCGCCCGCAACGCAAACCCAAACCCCACTCGCAATACCCAAACCCAAATGGCAGCCCCTTGCGAAGCTGCCATCGGTAAAATCTACAACAATTGTGGTGTCATCAACTCAAGAAACCAAACCACTCGTTTGCAAATACCCGTAGCTGAGTTTGCTGCCGTCGCACAAGACCGTCCCATTGGGGTCCGCCCACAAGTGCACCATTTCCCCGGCGCCGTTGATGGCCATCGGACGCTCAGGGGCGAGCGCGAGTTCCACCGAGGCCGCAAGGATCGGCTTCGTCGCAATGCTGGGCACGATATCCATGTTCCATTGATTGTTCACCCATTTGATGTGCACGAAATCATGGAAGACATTGGCCGCAAAGTAGGCGTCGCGAGATGCAGCAAACCGCAATGTGCCCGGTACGATGCCAAAGGTCTCCGGGATCGGTGCGTATTGGATGGCGCCATTCCATGGATAGGTGTTGACCATGTTACCGACCACGTTGACGGCCGCCACGCGGTCATTGGCCATGTTGCAGAATGTGCCCGGACGAATCGGCGAACCGCTCACGGGGATCAAGTTTTGCACCCATGCAGACCCGTACAGGATATGCGCAATATGCCCACTCGTATGCAAAGCATAGCGTCCCACGTTGGTATAAACCGTGCTCTGCCGGTGTACCGTTTGTGGCGCGGGTGCGATCAAACGATAACAATTGAGTCGAAGGCCGCTGATCGGTCGGTTGGTGGTGATAGGATCCGCCGACTTCTGCAAAAAGTAGCGCAGGTTCTTGAAAGACAGGTGGGAAGCAAGCGAAAGAATCAGGGCACAAGCCCCCGTCACATGCGGCGCAGCCATGGATGTTCCGGACATGCGGGTATAATTGGCGGTGGTCATTTGGAGCGACAAGATGTCTTCGCCGGGTGCCGCAATATCCACTACTTTTCCAAAGTTGGAGAACGGGGATCTTTGGTCGGCCGTATTGGTGGAAGCCACGGTGATGACTTTGTCGTAGTTGGCGGGGAATTGCGTGCTGCAATCGATGTTGTTGTTCCCGGCGGAGAAGATACAATAGCAACCTTTGTTAAAGGCGTAATCAATCGCTGCCTTCAAGGTCGGGTCGGCAGAGACCGGGCCCGTACCACCGGGACCCCACGAACAGTTGATGAGCCGCGCACCATTGTCCGCAGCGTATCGGATGCCCTGTGCGCAGACACTGTTGAAGGCATTCGGGAAGACCTTGACAGCCATTACTTTTGCCTCGTAGGCCACGCCGACCACCCCGAGTTGATTGTTGCCTGCAGCGGCGATGGTGCCTGCGACGTGGGTGCCGTGACCATGGTAATCGCTGGGATTGGTATCGTTGTTGGAGAAGTCAAATCCAAAATGCCCGGCACCGTTGTTCCATAGGTTGCTCGAAAGATCAGGATGCTTGGGGTCAATGCCGGTATCGCAAACCGCCACGAGGGTTCCGCCGCCACGGGTGATGTCCCAAGCCTTCGGGGCGTTGATCTTGGGCATCGCCCAGAGTTGGGAATAGTTGGTGTCGTTGGGAATCAAGTACAGTTCATTGAGGCTGTCTTCGCGGGCATCCTGCACCAGAGGATGCTTGCTCAATTGCGCCACCGCCTCGGCAAGCAGGTCATCATTTTCCAGGTTCCCGCTGTAGCTGCGCATCAGCAGTTGTTCTTCTGCGCTGAGGCTGTCGTAGAACAGTTTGGTCAGCCTTTCGGGCGCAATTTTTTCCTCCCGTGTGGCCAGAAATGCCTCGAACTTTTCGCGGAAATCAAAGTTGGGGACGAGCTCGATTTTCTCGATCAGGTCGATCTTGATGGGCTCGGGAGTGGTGGTGCCGGTTTTGGTGGCTTTCAAAATGACGTTAATCCTTTTCATAATAAAACGAATGCTAAAAATTGTTTTTGTTGCCTACTCTGATTCTATAGCTTTTCGGCGACCGCTAGGGAATGCATGCCAGTGGCGTATCGTTTTTCCCGGCCATGCCTCACCCTGTCCGCATCTTGTAGGATGCGGCGCAGGATGGACATGCTTCTAATAACTAAGCCTTTAGGCCGGGTGATTCTGCTAAATTTGAGGTGCGTAGGTTACTGCACGGTAAACTCCACGATGGAGCTGTTTTGGGCGACGCCGCCGACTTCGACATAGACTCTGAAGGCATAATGTTGCGCGACGGTCAGCTGTGGCAATACAATCCCGGGTTTGGGTTCAAAGCTGATTTGGAGGGATTCATCGCCGGTGATACTGCTGGAAAGTTGCAAGGATCCCATTTTTTTGTCCGTGTCGAGGCGATAGCGCTGCGAACCGATGAGCGTCATCTGATCCGGGTTCGGAGTACCATTGTAGCCATTGAGCTGAACGATGAAGTCACCATAATGGGATGCGGGCAATTGCGAAGGGGATCCCACCTGTTCGACCACAAGCTTCGTCGGATTGGTCTCCCGGCGAAATGCGATCATGGCACAGGTTCCACTTTTGCCTGTTTGGATCGCAAGGGTGCTGCGCATCGCCACGTTGTTGGTGCTGAGAACCCAGTTGTGGACGTCAGATGTGCCCTGCGGCAGCGTGATGCCATCTACCGGAGAGTTGATTACAGCAAGGAGGCTCAAAGTCGTGCCACAAGCGGTTTGATTGGCATCGGATTCGAATATCGGTCTCCAAGGCAGGCTTACCACCACCGATTCATAGGCGGGAATCGCGGGGATGGCAACTGGATCAAGGTGGTTTTGGCTGAAGTCACTCCATTTTTCATGGGTATTGGCGTAGGTCCAATAGACATCAACGATGCCAGGTTGGGAGGTATTGCAGGAACGATTGAATACGCGCACAAACACCTCCTCGTCTTGGCCATTGATGGGCTGCTGATGCTCGGTGCTATTGGCCGGACTGCCTGCATGACGCACCCAAATATCGGGGCTGCTCCAGGCAAAAGCTTCGGGAGTCATTGCAAAGGTCGCGTCGTCTCCCGTTCCATCTCGGAGCAGAATATCGTTCACGTTGCATATTGTGAAAAGATCTACCTCTGTTTCGTCCGTACTGCATGCGATAGTTTGAGGGACCACCACGCCGTCTAGTCCTCGCACGAACACAACCCCATTCACCGTATGCTGTATCAAAGTGATGACGGAGGGCGGCGTGCCGCCAGTGGAAGGCACCAAAATATCGTCCAGGGTCACTTGGCATTGACCGATGCGCCATGGCGCAACGGGATTGAGGGGAGGGTCTCCAAGGCGAAATGCAGCAACATCCAGTACACGGTCCGTGGCATCGGCGCAAACACCATCGGCATAGTCGAGCTGAAAGTCGGGCCAGAATTTCTGCCGCCATACCGTTGCACTTGGAAGAGGATTGAATATTCCGGAGTTGGCAAAGTCTAGGCGGGTATCGTACAGATGATAAGCCGGTGACTCGGCAACAGGACGCGAAAAGGCAACTCCAAAAAAGTTTGAGTCGATCACAAAAGGAGAGCTTGGCGTTGTGACAAAGGAAATGTCGAAGGGCAGCCGCACCATAAACTCACCGTTACTGGTCAAGGGTAGTACAATACCACCACGGTTAGGCACATAAGCCGCGGTAAGGGAAGCCCCGTCAATCGCAGATTTCAGAAACTCCGGCAAATACATTGGGTCCATAACGGCACGCAAGTAGTCGGCATCCGATTCATTGATTTGACCATCCATATTGCAGTCGGCATGCATATAGTCGATGGTCTGGTTGTCCCAGAAAAAGGTGTTGCCCCAAGCACAAGCTGAGTAAAGAAAGTCCATGTCGCCAGTCTCATTAGGAGGGTACGAGAGCGGCGAAGGCAAATTGCAGCCGCTTGCAACCGTCACAGGATCCAAAACCACAGCATCCTTGATGGCCTGCGCGATCGCATACAAGTCCAGGATATTGCGGTAACCATCGGCATTGGCATCTCCAGGCCATAATTCCGCATTGGGATCGCTATAAATCATGAATGTAAATGGCGGAGAATTGAATGTCACGGTGACCGTCGTAGGAGTGAGGGTTGCAGGACCATTCGGACTCGGACCGCCACCCTTTGCGGAGGCCTTTCTTTCCTTGACCATCCAGAGTTTTACCTTGTCTCCCTTGGCTTCCATTCCGATGCCTTGTGGCATCGAATCAGGCAGGGTCACGGTGCAAGGAAAACTCAAAGTGACCGTGTCTCCCGAGCGCATGGTGATGGCATTGTATTCGGTGGCAAGGATGGTCGCGCCTTTGCCGAAGTACGGCATTTTGTTTCCCTTGGGTTGTTTGGTCGGCGGACCGATGGTGACAGAAGTCGTGCCAGTAGTCTTGTTGATGCAACCTGTCATGAGCCCCATGATGGCGCAACAAAACAAGACAAGCGCCCATTGTACAGGCAACGCGACCTTGAAGGAGGATCGGCCGCCCGCTTTCGCAAAGGGACGTGTAGGGTTGTCGAACACTTGCGCAACCGCAAGATTTTGGTGTGGGTAATTTTTCATCGTAAAAGTTATTAGAAGAAGTTGTTTAAGAATCTGTTACAAAGGAGGGGCTATTTGCGCGGGGTGGAAATGGAAAAAATTGCGAACCTGTTCGTTATGGATTGCCGAAAATGCTACATTTATGACCATTATGATTCCCATGGAGCGATTTACTGTTCGTTAGCGAATGCAAAATACCCAGTTTTTTCTTTGGTTGCGCACCCTCCGTCCCGAGGACATGTTACCCTTCCGGCAGTACCTTGCACAGCCTCAAAACGCTGTTTGGAAGCTCGCTATCGCCTTTTTTGACTATTTGCAGGTACATCAGGCCGCTTGGCGGGACGTGGAAGTCATTACGGCGCCGCAGTTGAAGGAGGCAGCAATTTTCACCCACCTCTATCCAGGGGAGACACTCAAGCCGCAACGCCTGCGCCGCATCATGATGGAATTGCGCACGCTTATCCAAGCTTATGCAACGCACAGCACACGCTCTTTCCTGCGGCCATCCTTGGATGCGGAGTTTCGTACGCTTTTGTACCTCTTGGAGCGCAATAGCCCCTTGTTTCTGGAGCGGTACCATGCCGTGACCACGATGATCGAATCCGCTGAATTGGCAGATGACCTCCCGCTTGCACGCATGTGGATCGTGCAGTTGTACAATGAATACCTGATTCACCGGCAGGCTCCCGAAGACATGTTTGAGCAGCAGTTGGACCATCTCGACGAATTTTACTTGCTGGTCAAGCTCGAGACTTGGACCTCCATGCGCACACGCGAATACCGGCATCCACAGCGGTATGCTTACCCGTTTGCGGAGGAGATTGACCGCATGGCCGCAGCGGTGGGCACCGACAAGCCGATGGTCGCTCTCTGGCGCGCGGTGTTTGCGATGGTTGGAAGCGAGGCTTCCTCAGAATTGTTTCAAGAGACCTTGGACGCCCTGGAATTGGTGAAGCCACGGCTAGGCATCCGAATATTGCGGCAAGTTCGCGGTTATCTCTTCAATGCCCTGATGCGCACACGGCAGACCGATAACCTGCCGTTTTTTCAGCGGCTGCATGCACTGCTCGACAACATGCTCCACGAAGGGACGCTGCACCTCCCGGATGGTCGTATGTCCCATCCCTTTTTTCTTTCTTATGTGCGTGCAGCCTGCCTGAGTGGCAATGGCGAAAAAGCCGATGCCTTCATCCAAGCCAACCAAGCGATGCTCGTGAGCGCCGACAGCGAGGGGCTATTGCGCTATTCCAATGCCTTGGTGGCCTATTCCCTCGCACAGCCCAAAAAGAGTTGGAAGATTTTGTCCGTTCTCAAATTCAATGACTTGCGTACCGATGCCTATGCCCGTATGTTGCAGGTTCAATCCGCCTACACCCTCGGTCAAGAAGACGATGTCTTCCGCTGCAACGACGCCTTGCGCAAGTTCCTCGAGCGCCATCCCGAGCTCGGCGAACGTTTTGTCTCCCTCGTAAAACGGTTTTCCCAGTTCGTCGACAGCCTTGCAAAAGTGAAATTTGGGCACAATCAACCCGCAAGCACATTGGTCAAGCGCATCCAAAAAGAAGATGCCGCCGAAAAATTGTGGCTGCTCACCGAGGCGAATACGCTGGGACTCAAATGAGGCCGCAATCCCCCACGGCAAGGTTTAGCCCTGCCCAAAATTCAATCAGGTCCCCGAACCCGCCAAAGCCCCGAATCTTTAGATCGCCCAAGCCCTGCAAGGGCGCAATCCCCGAGGGCTTGGTGCAGCCCTGCCCGTTAATTCAATCCGGTCCTCTAACCCGCCAAAGCCCTGAAAGGGCGCAATCCCCTAGGGCGGGGTGCAGCCCTGCCGTACACGAGCCCGTTGATCAACCCGTAAATCCACCCACCTACCAACCCGTCGACACCATAAACGGCCATTCCCCCGCACCCGACCACGATCCGCAGCCCTCATGCGTCCATTGGCCAAAACCACCTCACCCAAAACCCGCAGCCCACACGCAAATGGCAGCCGCACCCAGTGCCGGCCACGTTTTTCGCTGACTTCAACACCCAAAAAGGCCAGCACCGTCGCCTCCGATCCCAACCCGCGCTGCCAATCCCGCAAACCGCAAATGTCCAATTCCAGCCCATCGGCAGCATCAAGAGCGCACCAATCCGAACAAACACCGCAGCCTTTCCCATCCGAAGGGCTGATCAATTGCAGCCAAAACCGGGCACGGATGGCGCCCTTTGCTGTCGACACGCCTTCCGACACCACCGAACGAAAATTCTCCACCAAAAGGGGAGAGGCATCCGTGGAAGCGGTACCAAAATGATCCACATATTCCGCCTCAAAACCTTGGTACAAACCCTTCGCGAATTGCGCATTCCACGCTTTGTCCTTTGCCGAACCTTCATACCGTTGCGCGGGCCCACGGTGAGGCGCAAACTGCATCCCCAGATCATAATGCCCGTCACGTCGGGGCATCGCACCAAGCCGCCATTGCGCATCCACGCCATTCCGATACGGCGCCAATACCCGCCGCAACGACAACAATTCGCCAGACAAATTGAGTTTTCCCTTTCCAAGTGCCAATGAGAAAGCCTTCGAATCCAACCCTGTTTCACAGCCATTCAAGTCCGCCGCCATTCCAAAACGCAGACCTTCCAACTCCGCCCAATCCCAATGAAAACTGCCTTCCCGCGCCAGCCCCAAACAGGCCGAAACCCATTCATTGTAAGCCGATTCCCCACCCAACCGCCGCATTGGCGCAGGCATTCCACGCCACGCAACTGCCGCATCCGCCGAGACGCGCCCAAACAACCGCGAAGCCGCCAAAGCACCCGCCTCGCGACGGTCCCGACGGTCCACCATACGCGCTAACGGCTTCCCATCGTCCACATAGCCGTTCAAATTCGCACAAGTACCCAGAAAAATTGCCTTTGTTCGCTGCCTGCCCATGATTTTGGTCTTTGAACCAAATTAAAGATTCCCCGAAAAAAAAGCAAGACCCCTGCAAATCAACCTGCTCTGTACTTGCTGTCTACCCGCCGAATCCCGCTGTCTTCTTAGGACCTTCCCCGCAACCCGCCTTCGTCAATCGGCGAGGTTTTACACCGATTCGAGAGAAGTGGGCGCCCGACGACAAGGATATGCGTTTGGAATGATAAATTCAATGTTAGAAGGCTTTCACCTATAGTTACTCTCCAAATCTAAGGTCCCCGATCAAAAGCCTAGCTCGGTAGTCGGTCAAAAAACCAAGCGATGACTACAAAGCGAAAACCCAAATTTCACCACCCATCATGTAGCCCCCTCCCCAATAGCGAAGCGATGGGGAGGGTCGGGGAGAGGCCAACGCAACGCAGACGAATACGATTGATGGATCGCCAATCACTCCGATGGCCAAATTCCCACGTTTAGAAATAGATAGCCTTGCGACGCGCACCCGTTTCCCGCAATGCGATCCCCATCCTATTTCGACGGTTGATGTTCATTGAAATGCCCTCCCTCGCCCAGCCACTCCCGCTTCAACTTCGTTTTCGCGATGAAGGCCCGTTGCTCGTCTTCCGTGGCATAGTCAATGACGAATTGGTGTCCTCCGTTGTCATATTAAGTGTACGACCTTTGGTCTTCAGTTCGCAGTGAGATAGGAAAACCGCTGGAAAAGGAGTCGTCGATATACCCGACCTGTTGCAATTCCTATGATTTTGGAACACCATTGACAACAAAGTCGATCCATTCGTATTGCGATCGTCCACCCGGAAGCACGCACGGCTCGAATATTCAATCTCCCCATGGGTAATGGCCCCCATACGTTGCATGAATGTGATGTATTCTTCACTCGGGTCAATGAATTCAAGGTCATACCAAATACAGTCGTTGGTAAAATATTCCCTTGTACCTTCCTTGGTCCATCCCAAATAATAGTAAAGCTCCTCATAAGGATTCGCAACAAACAAGTCCTCCGGATGGGCTCCAGCTTCACCCGATTCCAGGGCACTGGTCAAGATATCCTGAGGAGTAATCCCCGGATTGAGTCGGTAGCCAAGGTCCTCAAAAACATCGAGTTGTTGCTGAAATGAAGGGTTTTCGTTCTTGCTGGAATTGTTTTTCGGTGGATGATTGTCGGAACAAGCATTGCCCGATAATAGCAACAAGATCAAAATGACCTGCAAGGTGGAATTCATGGAAGAGATTGACCGCATGATGTTCCGAAGGTATTGATTTTTAGACAATTTCCGTTTCGTGGGGCTATTTTTCGTCTCGAGAAATGGGCCAAGTGCGGGAAAAATTCTCGCCGGGGCAAATGTTCGAAACGCATGCGGCGGGAGGTCCGCTGCGTCGTTACTTCCCGATGCAAAACTTCCCAAAAATATTCCCCAAGATCTCGTCCGTGGAAATTTCGCCCGTAATGCTGCCCATATGATACAATGCAGCGCGAATATCAATGGACACCAAATCCCCGCTCATGCCGATACCCATCGCTTCCCGCGCCGAAATGAGGCTCTCATAGGTTTGCCGCAAAGCATGCAAATGCCGCGCATTCGAGATGATCGTCGCCTCCGGATTGTGGCTCCCTTCCCAATAACTCCGCACAGACGCCACCATCGCCTCCTTCAACAAATCCACCTGAAACCCAGTCTTCGCACTAATCCGCAAAACATCCACAGCCGCAATATCATCTTTACCCTCCAAGCCACTCATTTCACCACCCGCACGAGAATTCACCCCCCCAATGTGATTCTGCAAATTCTGCTTCTGGAAATCCTGCAAATTCTGTAAATTCTGATCCAGAAACTGATCGGCCTTATTCGCCACCCTCAGGATATGCGTACTCTCCGGCAATCCCAGCGCGGATATTGCGGTCTCCACATCGCCGGGTCCTTCCTCTGCCGGATCAAACAAATAGAGCACCAGACTTGCCTTTTGCGCCAGACCAATGCTGCGTTGCACGCCTTCGGCCTCAATTTCGTCGACCGTCTCCCGAATTCCCGCGGTGTCTTGCAGTCGAAATTCGATGCCGTCGATGACGAGCCTTTCCTCGATCATGTCGCGCGTCGTGCCTGCGGTGGCGCTCACGATGGCGCGGTTGTCTTGCAGCAGCTGATTCAGGAGGGTGGATTTGCCGGCATTCGGTTTGCCAACGATGGTCGTGGGAACGCCTTCGCGCACCGCATTCCCGAAACTGAAACTCCGGATCAGGCCCGCAATACGGTGCAGCATTTCGCCAAGCAATTGGTCAAACTGCAAGCGGTCCGCGAATTCGACATCCTCCTCCGCGAAGTCCAATTCCAGTTCCAGCAGCGAAGTGAAATCAAGCAGGCGTCCGCGGAGGGTTTGCAATTCCCGGGAAATGCCACCACGCATTTGGTGCATGGCGAGGGCATGGTTTTGGGCATTGCTGCTCGCAATCAGGTCCGCGACCGCCTCCGCCTGCGCGAGGTCCATGGCCCCGTTGAGGTAGGCGCGCTGTGTAAATTCGCCGGCGGTGGCCAAGCGTGCCCCGTTGGAAAGCAAGGTGCCGAGGGCCTCCCGCAAGATGAAGGGGCTCCCGTGGAAGGAGATTTCGACGACGTCCTCGCGGGTAAAGGAACGCGGCGCGCGAAAGACGGTCAGCAGCACTTCATCGAGCGTCTTCTCATTCGCCAGGAACTGCCCGAAATGCAACGTATATCCCTTGGCCTCCGCAATATTTTTACTGAAGACGCGGTCCGCAATCGAAATGGCATCAGGACCGGACAAGCGAATCATGCCGATCGCACCCAAGCCCTGTGGTGTGGAAATCGCGACGATGGTGTCAGTCATATCCTGCGAATGAATGGTGTCATTGACGTTTTTTTTGCCGTTCGTTGCGCCTCCTTGCGGCATTGTGGCCCCGATGGCTCGGAAAATCCCCGGCCTTGTATTGCGCATACGTCATCGGAATGCAGAAATCCACCACACCGAGGTCATACAAATCACGGCGGGCAGGGGTGAAAAAGACCGTATCAGCAACATAATGGGCGACAATGGCACCCAGATGATCTTCGATCTCCAGCGGAAACCCGTCGATGCCATAATAGGAGAAACTGGAATTGCCCGGGCTCGCCTTCAACGCCGGCGTGACCCAAAGGTCAACATAGCCGCGTTCATCGCGAAAGCGCACATGTTTGCAGGAGTATCCCAAAATGTCCTTGCGCTCGATGAATTCCTCCATCTCAAAGCTCATCTCGGGCAAGTATTCCGCCAATTCGGTCGTTTGCAAGCGCACGCCATAATAATCCTCATGTTCTTGATGCAAAAGCACCCCGCGGCCGCTGTCGCCATCGTAAATCAGGGTAGTGCCCAAAATGGTGTCAAGGCTCACCTCAAAATAGGATTTGTTGCCTTCCACGACCATGATAGCAATGGCAGTGCTCATGATCTCGTTCACGTCTTGCGTGGAACGCGGCGAATAGAATTCGATGCCATAAGCAACACCAAAATCCTGCACCGGCTGCCCAAACAGACGGCAAGCAGCGAGGAAGAACAACAAAATCAAGCACCTACGCATCAGTTTCATGGGCGGATGTCCATCGGGGAGTCAATGTCGTTGAGCTGGAATATTGGAGTTGCCCCGAGCAAGCCGAAAGTCTATGTAACTCTCCATTCTCCATTAGCTTCGCTGAACCCTTCGCGTTTACTTTGTTGAACCCTTCTCAATTCTCCATTCTCGATTCTCCAAACAACTTTCACCTCACTTTCCACTTTTCACTTCTGAAAGTCTTTCATCATCTCTTCCTGCGACTTGACTTCATACCCCGCCGGAATCGCCGTGGAAAACAGCTTGGCATCGGGCTTCTCCAAATTGACTTTGGTGGCCGTCATTTTCATTTTCATCCCGTCTTGGTTCATGTCCATTTCGAGCGGAAAACCTTCGACATTTTTGAAGGAAAAGTCTGTTGCAGTGGTACTCGGTTTGATTTTGGCCGTGCACCACATATGCATTTCTTCGCCCGTTTTGTTTTTGACGATATACTCTTCGCATTTGTAGCCGGCGATGGTTTTGGTTTTGCCCGTTTTGGTGCTTGTCGCTGCGTAGTCTTCCTTCATTTTGGTCGGATCGTCTTCGGGAATCATCGCCATTTTCTTGCCGGCCATGTCCATGAAGACCACACTCTTTTTGGTGGTTTCATCCGAAATCGCGACGGTGCGCATCATCGCGTTCATGGTCATGTCCACACGGCTTTTTTTGCCGAGGAACGAAATGCTCATCTTGGCACCGCTCATCATCATCTTCGCCATCGGATCCATGTCGGAGCCGTTGAGGTCGATTTTGTAGTCGATTTTACAATCCGAAACGGCCTGTGCGTTCATGTTGGTGAAGGCGAAGGCGACGAATGCGAGGGCCAACAGGCCCATGGAAAGAGATCTTTTCAACATTGTATTCATTTTTTTCAACTGCAAAATTACGGAGAAATCCCCGAAGCTGTTTGTCAGCCCATCCCGGAACAACTCCTTGGGCTGACAAACGGCATCACGAGCAAACCCAGTGCCAAACCTTCGGCCCTAAGACCATCAAAGCAATGGCCACAGCCCCTAAGGAAGCCAACAAAACCGCGCCCGCCGCGACATCCTTTGCCTTGCCCGCCAGTTCATGCCGTTCGGGGGAGGCGAGGTCCACGACAAATTCGATGGCCGTGTTGATGGCCTCCGCTACCCAAACCATCGTGATGGCCACGGTGAGCAAGGCCCATTCCCCGAGGCTCACTTCCAACAAAAAGCCAGCAACGATGACCAAAACGGTCGCCACCAGATGAATCTTCGCATGTGCCTGCGTCAGAAACAAGGTTGCGATGCCCTTGAAGGCATACCCAAAGCTCCGCACACGCGTTCGGAAGTACTGTTGCACACTCATGACGGGAAGATACGGAAGGAATGGAAAATGGAGAATGAAAAATGGAGAATGAAAAGGGAATAAGTCCATTCTCAATTCTCAATTCTCAATTCTCCATTAGATTTGTGTTCATGGATGGAATCGTCGGAATGATCAAATTGTCGCTGCACCCCGCCGCACCGGATGGATGGCTGCTGTGTGATGGAGCAATGCTGGAAATCAATGCCTTCCCCGAATTGTTTGCGATAACAGGCAAGAAATTTGGTGGCGACGAAGGGCATTTCGCGCTTCCCGACATGCGGGGCGAACAGGCGCATCACCTGATCAAAGCCAAGCCAAGCCCTGCCGATGCGGGTTACCAAGGCCTTGTTTCGCAGATGGTGTTATGGCCCGGCGAAGAAATTCCGGAGAATTGGCTTCCCTGTGATGGCCGTCCGATTGTGGGTGCAGACTACCCCATTCTGCAAAAAGTCGCCGCCCAAGGTATGCCCGGCGGACTCCCCGAAGCCTTTCACCTACCCAAAAACGAATCCAAGCCCGGTCTCAGGTTCATCATCTGCATGCACGGCCAAGACCCATTGGTGGCGATGGCCCCACCCTCCGCACAAAACGACGACGACGATTATTGAGCCCGTGGCCTCCGGCCACAGGGCTATCGACAGCACGCCTCTGGCGGAATTTCATGCAATTGTCGATGTCGCGCTGATTTAAGCCCAAAGGACGCCCCGATCGCAGGAACGTCACCGGTTCGCAAAGGCAGAAAAATCGCAAAGTACACAGATGTTTGGACATCAACTTCCTAACAAATAACGATCCATTCGATGGCCTTTTGAATAGGCGGCCCCTTCGGGGCGCAAACTGCGGGGGGGGACGTCTTGCACCCGAGGCTCCCACCTCGGGCTACCGATAGACGGCCCATTCTGGGCGGGAAGGCGATGTTCATAAAGTACACATTTACAGGCGATTGAAGTCGAACTCTAAAGTGGTTCCAAAGTGCCGCAAAGGGAGAAAAACCGCAAAGCTCTCAACTCTCAACTCTCAACTCTCCACTCTCAACATCTCAGCACAAAGCTGAAACTCTGAACTCTCAACAGACCACTTTTCGTTTTTCACTTTTCACTTTTCACTTTTCCCTTCCTCCACTTCTTTCCAACTAATCGGAAAAAACCGCTCCACAGCGTAGCTGATGCCTAAAGCGAGAATACAAACCAGCAACTTGTTGAAAAACAGTGCGCTGAAGATTTCCGAACGTCCCATGGCGGCCGCGATGAAGTAGGCGCCTACAAAAATCGCGGTATGTACCAGTATCCTGCCCATTTTGTACGGGATGTAATAGTACTTCTGCCCCGAAAAATAGACCATCGCGGTGAGCAGCGCGTAGCAAATGATCATCGCAAAAGCTGCCCCCATGTAGCCCCAAAGCGGAATCATGATCCAAAACAGCAGGATCATTGACACCACGCCAATTCCGGAGAAGAGGATGCCGAAGCGCACTTGTTTGGTCAGTTTGTACCAAATCGTGAGATTCGTGTAGGCGCCCCAGAGGACCGCCCCGAAGAGCAAGGGTGCCACCACGGCCAGCCCTTTCCAGTATTTTTCGTCGATGAGTTGGAAGCCCAAGATCTTGATCGAGACAAATTCGTAGGCGAATGTGCTGATCAACAGGAAGGTAGCCAACGATGCCAACATGAAGTAGTGGAAGACCTTCGCAAAGACCACACGCCCCTTCTTCTGGCTCGCATGCCGGAAGAAAAACGGTTCGGCAGCGTACCGAAAGGCCTGTGTCACCAGCAGAATGAACACGGCAAGCTTCTTATTCGCTGAAAAAACACCGGCCATTTCCTCGCCATTGAGCAATTCGCCGCGGTAGGGCGTGGGATTCTCCGTCCAGAGACGGGTGATGAAATTGACGTCACTGTTTTGGTTGATCATCCCGAACAGCCCCGCCAACATGATGTAGAGGCCAAATCCGGCCATGCTCCGCATCAGTTGTTTGTCCACTTCCCACTTTTGCGGCAGCAATTCGATCCCCGCGAATTTGCTGGCGATCTTGCCTTTGCCTTGCAAATGCTTCATAAACGGCATCGAAATCAGCAGCAGCACGCCAAATTTGATGGCCGAGGCGATCAGGTTGGCGAGGAAGACGTATTCGGCGGAGGTTTCTTTGAGTCCGAGAATGAAAAACAGGTTGAGGGCGATGGTAATGAAGATGTTGAACAAGCTCAGCGAGGCGAAGACAATCGGCCGTTCGTCGTACCGCAGTTTGGCCATCGGGAGGGAGGTAATCACATCAAAAAAGGTGATCCAGACCACCATCATCACCAAATCGGGTCGGTCCGCATAGCCGAGCATCGATCCGAAAGGCTTGACGCCCAGGCTGAAGAACAGAACAAACAACAATCCCAGTCCTGTGACAAAGATGAGTGACTGCGAATACGGTTTCTGATTGGTTTTGTCGTCATTGGAATACCGGAAGAAGGCCGTTTCCATTCCGAAGGTCAAAATCACCAGGAAATAGGTCACAAAGGAGTAAAGGTCATTGAAAATGCCATATTCGCCGACCTCCATCTTGGCGGTAAACAGCGGTGTGAGCCCCCAAACCGCGATGCGGCCGATGATGGAACTCAAGCCATAAATCGCTGTCTGACTCGCAAGTTTTCGAATGACACTCATTGCTCGGGCAAATATCCACAAAAATCGTGAAGCCTTTCCCCGTTCTCCCCGCCGCATCCTTAGACTGCCAACTACAATGGACGTTTCTGGAGTTTTGCACTAAATTTGTCCCATGATCCGCCTCAAAACCTGCCGCTTGCTTTGGATGGCCTTGCCGTTACTCGTTTGTTCGGTTTGGGCGAATGTCCATGCGCAAGCGAATCTCAATCCCGCAGTTGCAGGTGGATTCAGCATCCGTACGCAAGAGATTGTGCCCGATTTGGAACGGAATGGCTTGCATGGAATGGGGATTGTCTATCAGGTCGTTGCACCGGATGCCCGCCCCGAAAGGTTGCTGCAGATTTGGGGGCTTTCTTGCCGCTTGGAGGATGAAAACGGCTATCCGTTGACCGCGACGCAGGGCACTTCCTCGTATGCAAAAGCAGGCTATTGTGTCGACAGTCTCCTCCTGACTGGAAAATCCTGGGAAAAGGCCACCAAGGCAGACACGCTTTTCTATCCTTATTTTGCATTGGGTACTGAAGCTGGAAAGCAGCGGCTCGTGGCGCGTTTGGCCTTGTTTGACCTCGTGAACAATGCAAAAGTCGCCTCAGTTTCCACACCGTTGGCCATGATCAACAAGCCGCCCATGCGCATGGTGCGCCTGCAGATGGAGCGCATGCAAGCCAAACCCGTCAATGCCGATGGCGAAACCTGGGACTATAAATTCTTCAACCCCAAGGACGTCTTTCCCGACTTGCAATGGACCTTGAGGCGCGGCTCCGAATGGGTATTCGAAGGCGAAAAGCAGAAAAACGATACCTTTTACCTCGGCAACGTGGAAGATCGCAGTCCTTGGATCTTCATTTCGCAGGGGGACAAATTGCAGCTTCAGGTGATCGATTTCGATATTTTGGGCGCTTCGGATCAGATCGGAACCCAGGAAATCGACGTGGAGGAACGGCGCTATGCCGCCGGAGTCGCCTTTGACTTTAGGTTTGGGCAGGTGCATTCGGCGAAGGTCATCATTGATGCGGTTTTGCCTCCCAAAGTGGTCATTTCCAGCTTGGAACTTGTCGAGGAAGACAGCAACCAAGGCGTTTCCGGGATGCGGCTGCGCTTGAATTATGACCAGGAAATCCGGAGTCGTGACTGCGAATACCACCTTGGATTGGCCTATGTCACGCCCAACGGCGTTTATCCAGTGCAAACAATGCGCATTTTGGGCCCCGGTGCAGTTCCCAATGGCGATGGAACCGTCCTCCTGACCGCCACCCGCAGCCCGCTCGAATTGTTTGTGCCCAACTACGCTTTGGCCGCTTTTCCGGCAGCGACGAAACAAAGAATGCGGTTGGTTTTGTTGACCAAAATCGACGGACAAATGATGGTCGTGGGGAACCAAGACCGCCAAATTGCCAACGAGCGCGCTGACATTCAGGACATGACCTTCGGCCAATGGAAATTCGGGCTCGAAGACCTGGAAGGGGAGGGCGGCATTCGGATGTCACTCGACTACAGTCTGCCGGCTGGTTATTTTCAAGGCTTGCCCGAATATTCCGAGATCACCTTGGTGCCGTCCATGAAGGCACCTTGGGGGGACGTTTACCACATGAATTTCGTGTTCATGGGCAGCGAAAAGGCAAATTGGCTCAATGGGAAGCTGATCTTGAACGAAAAGAATCGCCAAGGCACCTTGGATATTTTCATGCCTTATCGAAACTGTTTTCCTGCCGCAGGCAAAGGCAAATTCGCGGTTTCGTATCGTTGCTTTTTGTATCTGGACGGCGAATTCATCGATTTGGGCAAAAAAGGCATGGATGCGGCGATTGAACTGCCCAGTTTAAAAGTCCTGCATTTTTCAGTCCGCGAGGCAGCCGTCAGCCGCCGGAAATGGTTGCTTTCCGATCCCAATCTTTACTGGGTGCTCAAAGTCGGCAACACCGAGGTTTTCCGTTCGCCCACCAAAACAAGCACCCGTGATGCCAAATGGCAAGATGAGATTGAAAAGCGAATGGTCACGGCTCCCACCGACAAGTTAACGGTGGAGGTGATTCACAAAGGCGTCGCCGGCGAACCCGACAAAGTCGTCGAGTCCTGGCAAGTATTGGCCTCCGAAATGCCCGACAAGCCCAAGGGCAATACCCGTTTGGATCCCAAAGCCCTCCGGAAATTGGTGATTCATTCTTGGTGGGACGAGTAAACACCGAATGGGCACATTCCCGAAAACCTGATTAACTTTCTCGAAATTTAGAAGATGAAGCCATTCCAGTATCGATATTTTGGCCTGATTTTCATTGTGTTGTGGACCTGCTTGCCGCATATCGGCGCGGCCCAGGATCTCAACGACCCCGCCATCGTACTCAAAATCATGGACAAATCCGATGTCGCCTACCAGGTGATGGCGGATCCGACCTTTCAAGCCCCGATTCCCGAACGTGGCGAACGAATTTTTCCTGGTTTTTACCAAGAAATGACCGACGACGGACCATCGGTGGCTTCCTACGAATTCGATTCGATCACAGAACCCTTGCATTCGGAGGCAGAGAAGCTTTTTGCCGCTGCCAAGTATGCGGAAGCAAGAGGAAAATACCTGGAAATCCATGAATTGCGCCCCGATATCGGTTTGGTGCTCACCTACATTGGGCAGACGCACGAAGCAGAACAGAACTATTCGGAGGCTGTAAAATGGTACAGAAGGGCCATTTCGGTGAATTTCCACGATTATATGGCCCATTGGTTTTTGGCGGATGACCTCACCAAACTCAAACGACTGGACGAAGCTGCCAAGGAAATTTCGATCGCGTGGGTCCTCAACCGTACCCATGAGGGCATTCAAACGGCACTGATTCGGATATTTAAGGAAGCGAAACTGAAATGGGACGGCTTCGAATTCATCCCGCAATACAGCCTCAAAGAAAAGGACGACAAGATTGAAATCCGTTTTCAGGAGGATTGGATGATGTATGCGTTTTGCAAGGCCCTCTGGCGCTTCGAGCCCGATTATCACCGCGAACTCGGCGGCGGCCGGTCGGAATTCAACATCGATGAGGAAAAGGAATGTTTGTTGAACCTCGCGATCGGCTACGAGCGCGTGAATAAAGGCAAACAAGGGAAGGATGCAACGATCGATGCCTTGATTCGCGCGATCACGGAAAAGCAGATCAATGCCTTTATTTTCATGGAAATATGGCTTCCCCGCGAACCTGTGATCGCCTACACACAAAGTGAAGGAGCCATTTTGGAACTGGCCAATTACGTGCTGAAAGTACGGGGAAGGAAAAAATAGGTCAGTTTAACCGCACACGAACAAAACCACCACAAAGGCTGCAAGTCCCTTCGATATGGGGTTCGCCATGGACCGTGAGGTACATCGGGTTGTAAAGGCCCATGCCTTTGTTGCAGTGATAGCAAACGATTTTGTTGAGCCTTGCCTCGCGGCGATGACCGGTGATCGAAGCAACAAGGTTACGAACACCCTGCATCAGGTGGTGCAAAACCATGGGAAAGCGCACGAGCACCAAGTAGGCGACAAGCAGCGCAGCGGCAGTCATAAACAGCGAAAACAACGCTGTTTGCATCCCGATAGGGAGATTAGCCTGCTGAAAACCAAGACTTTGACCAATTGTAGCGTAGAGCGGTGTAGGCATAATGATCCTTTATTCGGACAAAAACCTTGAAGGTCTTTACCGAAGATACGGATTTAACCCACGATTGGCTGAGTTGTTGGAGATAAATCATAAAAATCTATCCACAGCCAACATGAGGCGTCGGCGTCCCGCCGAAACGCCGACGCTGCAGCCAGCTTCCAGCTGAATGATTCCTACCCCGGTATGCTTCCCAAAGGTCCACATGAACACTGCGATATTTCTCAACCGAAAAATCAAACCCAGCTTTCCAATGCAAAGCCAGCTGAAGTTCCCCAGTGATGTCTGTGACCAAAGAGTGGTTCAGCGCGTAAAGAACGGCACCATCCGGACCAAATCCGTCAATCACTCCACAGCAACATGCAGCAATTGCCGCTCAGAAGGCTGCGCATCCGCTTCAACGAACTCCGTCCCCCTGGCTTCCGCCTCCCAAAACGGCCATGTCGAATGCGGCTTTCTCCCCAAAAGCGCTTCCGTGGCGGCAGCGTCCCCGACATTGTCTTGAAACAGCAGCTTGAATTGCTCCAAGTTGATGAGATTCGGGAACCAAACCCCCACAAAATGCGCGACAAAGGATTCCATGATTTCGCGGGACACCTCAATCAGCCGGATTTTCCGATCCTGCGCCGTGGCCATGCGTTCAAGCAGCTCCCCAAAGCGGATGCTTTCCGGTCCGACGACGTCAATGATGCCTTGCATTTCCGGATTCAATGCCGCCCGCAAGGCTGCCTCACCCACATCCGCGCCCATCACGGGCTGCACGCGCGTAAGCGGGAAGCCTGTGGGAACGAGCATTTTACCCAATCCGAAACGGGCAATCGTGAGCAACTTCCGCAGCTTTTGAGAAAGCATGGTGTCCGGGGTGCAGACGATGCTCGGCCGCAAAACCACCGTTTCGGATTCGTCGAGAAGCAAGGAATCGGCTTGACCTTTGGTACGCAAAAAATCCGACGAACTGCTGGAATCGGCTCCAATGGCACTGATTTGCACGATCCGCGGTTGGCCGAGCGCCGACCGGTGATTCAAAATTTCGGCCGTCACACCCCCGTGGATGCGTTCAAACGGCATTTCCTTCGATTCGGCAATGGCGCCGATCGCATTGATCACGACGTCGATGTTGCCGATCGCAGGCCAGTTTCCTGTAAGCGGATCGAATTGAACCCAATTTTCATTGGGAAATACTTCGCCTTTCCAGCGTTCGCGGCTGCCACAGATGATGGTAGTCGATCCGCCATGGGCAGCAAACGCCTTCCGAATTTCCAGTCCGATTTTGCCGGAGGCGCCGATCAACAGCACGGTTGACATGGATTTTTGCAGATTAGACATAAGACAGCGCAGGTTGCAGGATAGGCGTTGAAGGACGGAGAATTTGAACCGTTTCCGCGGGAAGCCATTCATAGTGAATCGATTCGGTGACCCGAAAGGCGCCTTCCAAGCGTGCGGATTCGAAGAAATTGGTTGCAAAACGGTTGACATTCATCGGCTGCAGCGGCCATTTCTCCCGAACGATCTGTGTTTTATGCAATGCATTGCCTTCCATTGCCCAAGAACGGTCAATCGCGCCGATTTTGGTTTGGAGCTCCAAGATATTTGCCGAAGGGGTAAGATTGGGTCCACAAAGGTCATATTCAAGGAAATGATCGCCGCAGTCCAGACGCAGTCCGGCAGGGTAATTGGTCAATTTGGCTTGCTGAAGCCTGAAATTCGCCAAAAGATTGCCCGCCCAGATCAAATACGGACGGTCGGTGAAGGAATCGAGGAAATAGACGCCTTTGTCTTGGTGTTCGGTATTCCAATCCGCATCATTGACCAGAACCCGGAAACCAATGTGCTGATAATTAAAGGTGAATGGAAGCCATGCCGACTTTGCGCGCATGTTCCGCAGGTTGACATCCACCATACTGATCAGCACGCGTCCCTGCTGCAGGCGTGGTCGAATCGGCTCCGGAATGCGGTCGGCAACCTCGCGGGCTTCGACGGAAAAATTGATGAGGTAGATGTCGTGCAATTCGCCTTGGAACTGCATGCCTTTATTTTTGACGGTTTTCATGACCAATAGATAAGGGGTTGAACAAACGGCAGGAAAGCGACGGCTCCCCATGCGGTGATTTGAAGCGAAAGCAACCACGTGAGCGTCCATGCCTGCGAAATGCCCAGGGAATGAACACGCAGAAAATGCGCGCGGGCCATCATCATGCTGCTGATCAGCACCGTAGCTGCAAATAGGGTAGCGGACATCGGGCCGGCCACCAAGACGATCAAACTCGTGACCGCGAGCGGCATCGTTCCCTTCCACATCACCGTGGCCATGTGGCTGAGGTAATCCAGCGACGAATTTCCCCTTGCTGAAAGGGCGAAAAGCGCTTGCAGCAACCATCCGGGACCGGCAACGATCAGCATCGCCAATCCGCCTTGCCAAAAGACCCAATCGGTTTTGGAGCGGGCAATCGCAGCACCGAATGCAAACGTTGCGAGGACCGAAATCACGGTCGCCATCGTGAAATAGGAGATGCGAAAGTGCATGGGCATCGTCCCTTCGACGGCCGTTTGTTTCCACGGCTTGGAATTGGAGGCGAAAAAATGACCGTTCCAATGGATCGTGCCCCAAGCGCAGTCATACATCGCACGGAAAAGCGTGAAGCGCAGCAATCCGCCGAGCCAATTTTGTGCTGCAATGTGGTCAGCTGCAGGACTATGCGCGCCGGTGCAGGTGGCGCATTGTTTCGGATGGGCGGTAAACGGGTGGCTGAGCGGGCATTCCGCTGCGGGGTTGGTGGAGGGTGTGCTGAGCGTTTTCATCATCAGTAGCTTTAGTATGTCTCAATATTTTCAAAGTTTCAATAATAAATGAAACAAATGGACAAAAAAAAGGGGCTCATCCCATGAGTTTCATGACGGCCCTGAAAAACCAATTCCGGTCACTTTTGGTCATTTTTTCGGTGACGGCGTCGAGCTTGCCCACGAAGTCTTGAATCCGGGAAATGGTTTCCTTGAATTCGAGCAATTCTTCGTCGTCTTTGTGCCCTTTGACTTGGCTGACTTCGTCCAATACACGGAGAATGGGTTCCAATTCGCGCTTTTTACGTTCAGCCGTGACACGGCGGGCAACTTCCCAGATGTCCTTTTCGGCAACGAAAAACTCCTTGCGTTCGCCGGCTTTGAGTTCGCGGCGCACCAAACCCCAATCGATGAGGGCGCGCAAGTTCATGTTGGCATTGCCGCGAGAAATCTGCAGTCCGGCCATGATGTCCTCGGCGCAGAGCGGCTTTTTGGTGATGAGCAACAGGGAATGAATCTGCGCCATGGTGCGGTTGATACCCCAAGAGGTACCCAACGAGCCCCAGCTCTGCACAAATTTCTCTTTTGCCTCTTCCAGATTCATGGTTGCAAATATAGTGTCATGTTTCATATTTTCAATAACAATTGAAAGTTTATTTTTGTTTCGGGTTCGCCACTTCGCTCCGCGCTGCGCAGGCATCGGCAAATGTTCTGTAGCCCTAAGGCGAGACGCCTCGAGCTCCTCGCCGAAACGCCGATGCTGAAAGGCCCTGCGCCCGGCTTGCGATGCGCATACGTTCCTCCCCCTGATTCCGAAATCAGTTCAAGCAACGAAAGACTTTTCACTAATCACTATTCACTTTTCACTCAATCCGCGGCGCAAGCTCCCGCAACAATTCCTCGGTCCTGAGCGCGAGCTCCTTGGCACTGTCCACCGGCAAGCCTGCCTCCTCGCTGCCCATCAGCGCACCTGAAAGCGTGATCCCCTCCCGGATTTGCAGGTCCGGCCGTAGGCTGATGCGTCCGCAAACGGCCAAGACGGGTTTGTTTTGATGTTGCGCTTGCCTTGCCACGGCAATTGCAGCCTTGCCTTGCAGGCTTTGTTCGTCGAGATGGCCTTCACCTGTGATCACCAAATCAGCCGTTGCAATGGCCTCGGGAATCTTGAGCGCGTCCAGTACAAAATCCGAACCGCGCGCAAGTTTTGCACCGAGAAATGCCATGCAAGCCATGGCGGCGCCGCCTGCCGCTCCCATCCCGGGCGTCTTGGCAACGACTGCATATTGTGCCTCTACCAAGTTGGCAAAATGATTCAGATTCGTCTCGAGAAGCGGCAATTGTTCTGAAGAAATGCCCTTTTGCGCTGCAAACATGGCCGCGCCCTCTGCACCCAACAACGGATTGTCGACGTCATGCAATACAATGAATGCAGTTTTGACTAGCGCTGCATGGCGGTTCCGGGCGTTGATGAATTCGATTTTGGGGAGGTTGCCGCCGATAGGGGAGAGGTGCCCGTTGAATTCGTCTTGGAATATGATGCCAAGTGCATGGGCGATGCCGATTCCGCAGTCGATCGTAGCCGAACCGCCGAGTCCAAGGACAATCCGGCTGCATTTCCGCGTGAGGGCATGGACGATCAATTGGCCGGTGCCGATCGTGCTTGTGCGGAAGGCATTGATTTCGTGGGGTTCCAAGCGTTGCAAGCCAGAGGCTTCGGCCAGATTGATGAAAGCGGTGGTGCCGTCGGCACTGATGCCGTATTGGCAGGAAACATAGCGCAGAAGCGGGTCTGAGGCACGTGCCTGAATGAAACTGCCGCCGCTTGCGGCTGTCAATACCTCCGCGGTGCCTTCCCCGCCATCGGCGACGGGCAGCAGCTGCACCGTCCAATCGGGGTTGTAGCGGGCGACACCTGCCGCCATTGCAGCAGCGGCTTCGGCTGCAGTCAGGCTTCCTCTAAATTTATCCGGCGCAATCAATACCTTCATGGCATCAATTTACGTCCCTGCCGCCAAATGAAAAGACATTCTTGGTTGCAATGGCTATATTTGCCGCAAATTCTGAGCGAAATGAAGAAATTTTGGGGTTCGTTGATGTTTTGCCTACTCTTGGGAGCCCGGTTTTTGCACAGAATTCGGAGAATCCCTGCGAAATGGAGCAGAATCAACACAACATGAACCTTTGCGCGCAGCAGGAATACGCCAAGGCCGACGCCGAACTCAACAAAACATGGAAGCAACTTTTGTTGTTGTTGGATGAGAAGCAAAAGGCAACGCTTCGGGAAATGGAAAAGGCGTGGATCAAATTGCGTGACCAACACTGCGAATTGCAATCTTCCGTTTGGGAAGGTGGCTCGATGCAGCCGATGATCCAATTTGGTTGCCTGCGTGAGTTCACGGAGCAGCGCATCCAACAACTTCAAGATTTGGTCGAAACATTCAGTGAAAATTGAGTTTATGCGATCCTTCACCTTTAATCGGCCCATTATTCTGCTTTTTCTCCTGCCCATGATGGTGCTCGTCACCATGTTTTGTTGGGGACTCACCGTGGAATTCAGGTTGAGTTTGTTGATCATGCTCCTGGTAACAGCGAGTTTGACGGGGCTTCTTTTTTACTACAGCCTCTTGCGGAGGCTGAAACTTGGCGAAGGAAAGGCTGTCTGGACCACGCCGATGCTTCGCCGCGAAATTCAGCTGCAGGAAATCCGCCATTACGGCGTTGTCAAGTTCCGCCGTTTCAAGTTTGCTTACCTCTCGCGCGCAGCGGAAGTTCCATTCCAGAATCCGGAGGCTCCCGTCGTGAGCGATGAGGACACCTTTATTATACAATACCGGCCGGGTGCCTGGCAATACATGCAAGGTTTGATCAAAGCTTTGCACCCCAGCTTGGAACCCGAATCCTTCGTCCGACAATGAATTTACGTCCCTGTTTTGTGCATTTATTTGATTAACAAGGTTTTATGAAGCCACTTTCAATAGTTCTGTCCATCAACATTGCATTTTTTGCCATCTGGGGACTGTTTTTTGGGTTGATGATCAATCGTCCCGAATTGATTCCCTTGTTCACCTCGATTCAGGCCGCATTCAACCTGTTGGGTGCTGGTGTATTTTACCTCGACCGTAAAAAGGAGATTACAAAGGCTTTCCTGATCGGCGTTGTGGTCGTGATTGCCGTGACGGCTGGCGGCTACCTGATCTTGAACAAATACCGCCATTTGATCGGTTTGGAGGAGGGATTCACCGTCCAAATCGAGCAACCCGCGGCACCCGAAAATTTGGGCTGATTTTTTTTTCAAACCTCCTGTATCTTTTTTCAGCGGCGGCGTTATGCCTTCGGAAATTAGGTTTCCTGACGGGTGATTTATGCCCGTACCTTAAAATTTCCTGTCTGAATCTTAGCGGTTTCAGCAGCCCGGGGTCTGAAAGCTCCGGGCTTATCTTTTGGGGCGAATGCGTACTTTTGCAAAATGGCATTTCCAGCATGGCTTCCCCTTGGGCTCGGAATCAAGGACTATTTCGAAAGCGGTGAGCGCACCCAAATCAAGGTACACACGATCGACGGGGAGACGACGCCCTATCCTGCCGAGTTGTTTTTCCGTGATTATGAGGACTTTGGGATCTTTGACGAGCTCGCGTGCTTCTATGCGCGCGGGCGGGTACTCGACGTAGGCGCAGGCGCGGGATGCATCAGCCGATTCCTTCAAGGGATGGAATTGGAGGTGACGGCGATTGAAATTTCGCCGGATGCAGTAGAAGTCATGCGAAAGCTGGGGGTCAAAGATGCACGCGTCGGAGATTTTTTTGACCTGAAGGGCGAACAATGGGACACCATTCTGCTGTTGATGAACGGCATTGGATTTGTCGGCAACCTCGACGGACTGGACCGATTTCTGGCCCATTGCAAGCTCCTGCTCAAGCCGGGTGGACAGATCTTGTTTGATTCCTCCGATCTAGCCGAAGCCGACTTGGATGGAACCGACTACACGGGAGAAGAAAGCACCTACGAAGGCGAAGTTTGGTACCAATTGGAATACAAGGGCATCAAAGGAGCGCCTTATTATTGGTTGTACATCGACCAAATGACGCTGCAAGAGCATGCTGAAGCGGCGGGTTTCGAATTTTTGCTGATCGAAGAAGCTGAAGACGGCTATTACCTCGGGCGGCTAAGCTTAGCGCCAAAACCCTGAATCTGATGGAAATTCAAGCAATTGCAAATTTGTTTTCCGCCTTGCGCGACGGTGAAATCCAAGACCTTCGGATGGAGGATCAAAACTTGCAATTCCGCGTTCACCTTCCCCAATTGGCCGCGCTCAGGGGCGAGGGTTTTCAGTATTTTCTTTGCGCCTTTCAAGGGCTCAAGGCATTGAGCTTTCAGCCTTTTCGCAATGAGAGCACAGAAATCAAGGATTTGAATCAGATCAACAAGCTGCAAATTCAGATCGTGCGTGCAGAAGTAGGAGAGGGGAATTGGATTCGGGTGATGTGTAGCCACAAGGGGAGCCAATCCGGTGCAAGGTTGAGTCTTCAGGGAGCATCCATGTCGGTTTGGGACGAGACGTTTGATGCCGTTTCGGCGGCTGACCTATCGATTTTGCGCGGGAAATCCCTCAGCAAACCTTAGCCATTAAAACGTGTAGAAAATGCTGATTCCAGTGAGTCCAATGCTGTAATCGCGTGGCCCATTGCCAAAATCGACTTCCTTGGTCTGCCGCATCAAACTCCAATTAAACCGAAAAAGGTAGTTGCTCCCCCGTGTGCGCAGGCTCAGTTCGGCAACGGCACCGGGATTGAAGAAAAACGTGCGTGGCCCACCCGTGGAGGTGAAATAAGAAGCTGATCCGCCAATTCCGGCCCCGATCCCGAATTTTTGTTCATTAAAAGGTGTCGCTCCTGCGCCCAGGCGCGCGAGCATGTACGCGGGAACGCTTCCCAGAAACGTCAATCCGGAATAGCTGCTCAACTGAAAACAAAGATTTGCATTCGGATTGATCCCCAGACTCACCACATCATTGGAATGTGCCAGGACGTAGTTCATGCCGGCACCGACGCCATAGACGTAGGCGAGCGAGGGTACGGGGGAGCCAACTTGGCTGAAACCAACAAATTGATAGGTAATTCCGCCATGAAAGGTAGCCTTTTCAGCGAATTGGCTTTTGCCCAACGTGGCCAAAAACAGCAGCAAAGAGAAAAGGACAACTATTTTCTTACTCATCAGAAGAGGCGTTTTGGATCGCTAAAACTAGGGATTTTGCCCAACAAATGAAACCTTCATCACTTGGTGTAGAGGGTTTACCCTCGATTCTGTTGCAAATTCCATGCCTTGCAAGGGACGCCGCTGTTTTAAGCGGAATTAATTTAATCCTCTCAAAATGAATTCTTTATCAGATTCTTGCATTTTCTGGAAGCTTCCCTTGCAAATCCATCTTTTTCTTTATTTTTACGCCGTACCCCTACCAGGTTCCTGTGAGCAATATCTATTCGGCATATCAGCATCAAAGTTCTGCCTTCCAACCCGAGAAGTTGAAGCAGTATCGACTGCGCATCGTTTATCGGCCGGATCTGTTGTTGTATGCAGTGCTTTCCGAAGAGAACAAGTTGCTCGCTGTCAAGGAATACCGCTCCAAGGTGCCAATGTCCTTCCCGGAAATTTTTGACCAGGTATATGCGCAGGACTACTTCCTGAAAGAAGACTATCGCGCGGTCGAAATGGTCAACAGTTCGTTGGAGTTTTCGTTGATCCCGACGGTCTTTTTCAAACCGCAGCAAGTCAGGGAATTGGCAGGTGCATTGATCAAGGAAAATGCTGATTTGGACCATCTCGAATACCGCGACATGGAGCATTCAGGGGCGACGGCGATCTACACGGTGCCGTTTCCAATGAAGCAGAAATGTGATCATTTTTTCCCGGACCTTCAGTATCAGCCTTTTTGCTATCTGATGGTCAACATGGGCCTTGAAATGGTCGCGCAGCACCCCAACTTGTTGTTGCTCCACATTTTTGAAAAGCAATTTGTCATTACAGCCTTCAAAGACGGCATACTGCAGCTTTGTAATGCCTATGACTATGAAGGTGTAACCGACATGGTTTATTTCCTGCAACTTGTCATGGAGATTCTCAAATATGAAACCGTGGGCACCAAGGTGCTCCTCAGCGGCGAATTTGAAGAAGACAGTGAAATTTTCAGGCAGTTGAAAAAGTTCGTTCCTGTTGCCGAAATCCCAAAAAAGGAATTTCAAGACCGATTCGAAACCAAGGGGGACAAACTTCCCGTCTGGAAATACGCCTTTTTGAGCTGGTGACAATCAATGAATCGTGGATGATGGAAAATGGATCTTTTCGTGCGACGCTCAATTTCTCCATTCAAATTCTGAACTGCTAACTGCTAATTTCTAACTGCTCACTCCTAGGCCAGCTTTTCACTATTCACTTATAACTTATCACTTTTCACTTCCCGTGAGAATCGTCGCCGGCAAATACCGTGGTCGTATGATCCGTCCTCCCAAGGGGCTGCCGGTCAGACCGACGACCGATCAGGCCAAGGAGGCCTTGTTTAACATCCTTTCGCATCGGTTGGATTTTTCCGAGATTTCGGTGCTCGATTGTTTTGCAGGAACGGGGAACATGAGCTACGAATTCCTCAGTCGAGGGGTGAAAAAGCTCGTGGCAGTGGATGCTGATGCCAAATGTGTGCAATTCATTCAGTCCACATTCCGTGAATTGGGTGCTGCGGATATGCGTGCGATGAAGATGCCTGTTGAAAAGTTCTTTCAAGGAAAGCCGGAGGCATTTGATTTGATTTTTATGGATCCGCCTTATGCCATGGCAGGTCAAGAGGCCTTGATTGCAGGGATCTTACACAGCGAATGGTTGGCCTCCGACGGCCTGCTCATTCTCGAGCATGCGAGCACCAATCAGTTTGATAGTTTGGCAGAATTCGTGGAATTGCGTAAATACGGCGGTAGTTCGTTTAGTTTTTTTGAAAAATGTCAATGAAAATTTCAGCAAAGGCAACAGTTGCATCAATCTTGGTAGTCATGGCAATGATGGTCATTGCCTGCGGACCTGCAGAACAGAAACCACCAGTGAAGTCCAAGTCCGACCTTGCCGAGGAACGCAAAACCCCACAAATCACATGGCGAGACATCGCCTATATCGATACGATTCAAGCCGGGGACACCATTGTGCGGGACTATATTTTCTACAACACAGGCTGGAAACCCGTTGTGATCAAACATGCCATACCCAACCGCCCCGAATGCACCTGCCGCATTCCGAGCAAGGAAATTCTGATTGGCGATCAAGACACGGTACAACTCCGCTGCTTCTTCAAGGACTATGAACCACGCGCTACGGTCGAAATCATCGTGGAACACAACACCCCTCAGCCATCGCCCGTGCTGGTCTTCATGGGCACGATGCTCGAGGACTAAGCTCATTTTCAGTCACTCTGTTTTTAGACGGGGCAAAATCTTTACCGAAAAAGTCTTTCCGGCTGTTACCGCATTGGATTGGTGAAGTCAGGAAACCTATTTTCGTTCTTCTTAGAATTTCTTCTTAATCAAGAGAAGACTCCCGGTCCCTCTGAATGCTCTAATTTTTTGCGCCTAGAGCTTTTGGAATGGTCCGGGAGTTTCTATTTTGGTCCGGCAAAGTCATGGAATTCCGCGTTGCCAACCCTATCAGCACACGGTGTTTGGGTTGGCAAACGCTACCCACACGCCCCTTGACAAAATGAATTTTCCCAATTCCCGCGTGTGACTGTCCACTGCTAGCTGCTAACTGCTATCTTAGCCCCATGCGAAAGGCAATATTTCCCGGCTCATTTGATCCGCCCACCTTGGGTCATACCGAAATCGTAATGCGTGCAACCGCATTGTTTGACGAAGTGATCGTTGCAATTGGCACAAACAGCGCCAAATCCACCTATTTTACCTTGGAGGAGCGACTCGAAATGTTGCGCGTCAGCTTTGCCCACCTCCCCACCGTGCGGATTGAAGCCTATGGCAATCTCACCGTCGACTTCGCGCGCTCGCAAGGGGCGCGCTTCCTGTTACGCGGCCTGCGAACGGGACAGGATTTGGACTATGAGCGACCCATTGCTTTGATCAACAGGCACATGGATGTGCATTTGGAAACGGTGTTTTTCATCACCTCCGGCGAACACAGCCATATTTCCTCGACGCTTGTGCGTGAAGTCATTCGCTATGGACGGGATGCGACGGGATTGGTGCCGGGCGTGATTTTGCCGATCATCCACAACAAGCAAAAGGCTGCGAATACTTGAGCCAAAGCAAATTTTGCTGCGAAGGCTACAATTGAAACGGAAAAAGCTCCAACAAATCCGTTCGCAACGTGATCAGGCTGCCGAGCGCTAGATCGGCTGGCAGATTTTCCACCTCCACCATCAAAGTCCCCGAGGCGTTGAGCCGTAGGATGATCAAGTTGGGCGCATCGATGGATTCGACGAATCCCGTAATTTCCGTTTGGCCATCGTGCAAAGTGATGCGAGGACTGCTCTCTACGGCAAAATCAATGTCCTTTTGCCATTCATACACCGTGTCGATGCGCAACTCAGCGTCCAATTCGTCGCCGATTTGCACTGCGGTGGTCGTGATGGCCAATCCGGCTCCGATATCCGTGGCAAAATTGGTTTCACCATTGGTGAAGTCGAGGATTTTGATTTTCATGATTCGTATTTTTTCGTTTCGCGTTTTCCTCAAGGTACTGCTTTCGCATTCGGGGGACAAGGCCGACGCTAAGAAAACCATTTTTAAAGGCATTTATATATCCGTCCGTTCAAAGGTGACTTGCTTACATGTGCTTTTGGACGTTTCCGGTGATTGGATTTGATCGCATTCCGTCTCGCTCATGCTACGCAGCGGGCCTTATGTCTGTGCAAAACTTGCAGCGTGAACTACTTCTATTCCTCTAATTTAGCCGTCTATGAAAAATTGGCTATGCGCTTGAGGCGAATCTGTATTCCATTTCTGATGCTGTTTTTGTTCCTTTCTGCTCAAGGACAGTCCTTTCCCGTTCTCAAGTGGCAAAAATTCTACGGATCCGAGTACGACGATGTGCCTGCCCGTATCCTGAAAGCGCCTGATGGCAACCTTTTTATCGGAGGAAGCCGTGGCACTGCAAGTGGGACGAGCAATTGTCAAGATGTCTGGGTGATGAAGGTGGATACCATGGGCAAGCTTCTTTGGGAGCGTCCATTTGGCGGGGCAGGGTGTGACGAATTGCGCGACATGGTGGTTACGCCGGACTCAGGCGTCATTTTTGTCGGCACCACCAACTCCTTCATTGAGCATCCGGAAAAGGGACAGCCTGAATATCAGGGAGATTATTTTGTCGGGAAAGTCACCAAACAGGGCGACATCGAATGGCTCAAAACCTATGGCGGACTGGATGTGGATCAAGCTTATTCGATCGTACGCTCCGAAACCTGGCCGGAATACTTGGTCGGAGGCGTCTCCAATTCGCAGAATTTTGACGTGGAAACCGATTTGCCATTGGCCAATCTATGGGCAGTGAAAATCGACGAATTGGGCGACAAGCGCACGGCCTGGGCATTTGGAGGCAACAAACACGACTGGGCCTACAGCTTGGCTGCTTGCCGGGACGGTGACTATCTTTTTGCCGGATTTACCAGTTCCGAGGACATTGACGGCACTGAACGGCGCACCAACGGCGATGGCTGGGTGGGCCGCATCGACCGCTACGGAGCCGTGGAATGGCAACGTATTTACAGCGGAAAGCTCGAAGATTATTTTATCAAAGTCCTGGAAGACAGGGAAGGCCGAATCGTACTCGTTGGGAATTTTGAATCTGAAGACAACGGCAAACAGTTTTGGTTCATGAAGTTGACCCCGCAAGGCAAGAAGATCTACGAACGCATCTTCGGGGACAATTCCGATGAATATGCCACATCAATTCTGGAAACTGCGGACGGATCGTTTCTCATGACCGGTTACAGCAAATACATCAACCTCGCCAACAAATACATCAAGGGTGGCGAGGACTTTTGGGTGTTCAAACTCAATCCGCGGGGAGAGGTCCTATGGGCAAAAACCTACGGAGGACGCGACGACGAACGTGGGATCGACGCCATCGAATACCGCAAAAACGTGTACTACGCCTTGGGTGTCAAGCGCAACAACTTTGAAAAAGAAGGAACCGTTGACAAAGGCAACGACTTTTGGCTGCTGCGTATCGACGAGCAGACTTGCGATGACTTGGACATCAAAATTTACCTCTCGGTCCAAAACCATACCGCCTACGTCAAGAAAAATTTCAAGCTGAAATGCCTCACAGATCGCGGGGAACGCTTCCTTTGGGACTTTGGCGATGGCACAACAAGCACCGACAAGGAGCCTGTCAAGGCTTATGAAGTCCCTGGCGTTTACGAGATCAAAGTAACGGTATTCATCACCGAAAACTGCCACAAGACCTATACCATGCCAGAATATTTGATGGTTTGGTAGCCATTTTCCGGAGATTTTCAGGAAGTTTGCAACTACGAATGGATACAAACGGTATTCATTCAATGGCTGATGAACGAATGATCAAAATGGCGGGTATTGAACTTCCGGATGTGCTCGAGGTGGTGCAGGAGGACCTTAAGACGGTTCACGTGCCGATGTACAATGTTGTTTTGCTCGACGACGATGCCCATACCTATGATTATGTGATTGAGATGTTGGGCCATGTTTTCGGGCATAGCATTGAGCGGGCCTACAAAATGGCTTGCGAGGTCGACGCCAAGGGGCGCGTCATCGTGGATACCACCCACCTTGACCGGGCAGAACTCAAGCGTGATCAAATCCATGGATTCGGAGCCGATTGGCGTATGACCAACAGCAAAGGCGGCATGTCGGCGGTTGTGGAGCCGGTGGATTGAATCCCCAAACAAGTCAACAAGATTTTCGAAGGCGATAAACGTCCGCGAGGTTTATTTCCCTTCGAATACCAGCTTTGCTTTCAACCACTTTTCGCCGGAATCCAGTGCCACAGGCGCAAAAACGAAGTCGTAAAGCGCAGATGTGCAGGCAAGCCTCAATTCGTAAAATTCCGAGCTGACCCTGGGTGAGCGCACATACTTGACATTGCCATTGGGGGTGACAAGCACCTCAAATGTGATGTCCAAAGGTTGTGCAATGTAAAAGGAAGCCGTTTTTTCCTTCAGGATCACCCGGTCAATCTCTCCAAATGAAAAAGTGCCTATTTGGCTTGTGGAATGGAGGCTTCCATATCCAATGGGATGTTGCGCCATGGCGCAGGTGGCAGAGCCCAAAAATAGAACGAACAACGTAAGTCTGAGGAATCTATTCAAAACAAATAATTTGGTGGTCTTAATGCATGCAAAGCTAATGCGGTAACAGCGAAGGTTTTCCACGATTAATCCACGACCATTTCCTGGATCAGTGAAAAGGCCTGCGGACGTCCTCCAAAATAGGATTTGGTCTCTTTCCAGACATTCGCAAAAAGTTCACTCAGACGGTAGGCCTCGAGCGCTTCGGCATTTTCCCATTGTGAATAGGTATAAAACACATGCGGTTCATTGGCATCCCGGTGCAACTCCAAGTGCAGCACTCCCGGGAAATGCCTGATCTGCGATTTGGTCGCGTTGAACATCCTTAAGAAGTCCTCGACCTTGTCACTGTCAAATTCCATTCTGACGATGCGTGTGATCATCCGTAAAATTCGATGGTAATCATGTCTTGTACCTTGAGGCCGAGCAATTGGGCTGCAGATCCTTCACGAATGGCGATTTCGAGGTGGCCATTGTCACTGAAGAGGGCCAAGGCCTCTCCTTTGGCGACGTCGGCATAGCTGCCCACGATGCGCTGCATACGCAGGTTGCGGATGAAAATCTGGAACGACTTGTCGCCCTTGATTTCCATAAACGGATCCTTGCGCACATTCGTAATCGCATTTCCAAAGTGGTCGATATGCAAAATGACGCCGCGCAGGCTGTTTTCCGTGAAGGAAGGTTCTCCCCAGCGGTATTCCTTGATTTCGCCAGATGTACCCAGGCTCTCCAGCAATGCGCCGCCTGCCAAAGCCGCAGCGACAGGAGCCAACCGATTTTGGACCAAAAAGGAGCGTCCGTGAATGGACAAAGGCAAATGATCGACATTGACCAAAACCCATTCGGCCGCCGAACCTTCGCGAATCAGACTGAGAACCCCATTGTCGGGAGCAACGAAAAAGTGGCCTTCCTGCTCCATGGCTACGACCCCCAGCCGTGCACCGCCCTCAGGATCAATGCCGATGATATGCACAGACCCCTTCGGAAATTTGAAACAGGCACTCTTGGCCACAAAAGCAGCCTCCAGAAGGTTGAAATGCGCGATCTCGTGGGTAATGTCCACGACCACGGCGCCGGGCAGCATCGTCAAGAGTGTCCCCTTGAGTGAAGCTGCATAGTGATCACGGGTTCCGAGGTCCGTTGTGAGGGTAATGACCATCCACGATATTTTTTCCAAAGATTTGTTTATTTTTGCTTCACTCGTTGCGGATTAATCCACAAACACCTCCGCGACTGTATGATTATTTTGACCGAGCACAGTTTTTTTCTTGAAGAGGTAAGTCCCCTCGAATTTTACGGAGTCAACAATGCGCGCCTCGATCAGCTCAAGGCCAAGTACCCCAATGTACTTTTTGTTGCACGCGGAAACGCTTTGACCCTGAAAGGTCCGGCCCAGGAACTCAGTCTCGCACGCGACATGGTCGAGGTGCTCTTGGACGAGCTTGCACAACGCGGAAGTATCTCCCAGCAGCGTTTTACCGAACTTTTGCTTGCATCTGCGGGTGGCGAGGGCGTGGCCAATTATGAAAATGATGAGGATTTTGTCTTGCATGGAACCCGCGGAACGGTCATTCGTGCCAAGACCGCCGGCCAACGGGAAATCCTCAAAGCAGCCTCGGAAAACGACATCGTTTTTGCGCTTGGACCTGCCGGAACGGGCAAAACCTACATGGGTGTAGCCTTGGCAGTACGGGCGTTGAAAGAAAAGGAAATCAAGAAGATTTTTTTGGTGCGACCGGCTGTGGAAGCAGGGGAGACGCTTGGCTTTTGCCGGGTGATCTCAAGGAAAAGGTCGATCCGTACCTGCGCCCGCTCTACGATGCGCTCGAAGACATGATTCACTTCGACAAGCTCAAAGCCTACCTCGAAAAGAACATCATCGAGATTGCCCCGCTCGCCTACATGCGCGGCCGTACACTCAGCAACTGCTATGTGATCCTCGACGAAGCCCAAAACGCCACAGAAATGCAGTTCCGCATGTTCCTCACGCGCTTGGGCAAGGGCGGCAAGATCATCATCACGGGTGACGACAGCCAAATCGACCTGCCGCGTAACCAACGTTCCGGTTTGTTGCAAGCCAAACGGATCCTGAAAGACGTTCCCGGAATCGGCTTTGTGCGGATGAAGCCCAGCGACGTGGTACGTCACAAACTCGTGCGGGAGATCATCGCGGCCTATAAAAAGGAGGACGACGACAAGGATGCGCATTTCCAAGCCCAAAAGCAGGATCAGCCAAAGGCCCCCAACGGGATCGAACCAAAGTCCTGAAGAGGCATATTTCAAGTTTGGCGCATTCCTGAAATCGTTGTAACTTAGAAGCATCCAGTTGTTGTGCTGAATGCACGACGGTTTGGGTGCCAAAGTTGTGTGAGTGCGGAATGTTTTTTGTTTGCAAAGTGATCAGGAAACGCATTTCCTTTGCCATCTGAGGCGTTTTTATAGTTGTAATTGGAAAGTCGAATCTGAGTTTTTGAATGTCATGAAGTTTAGATATCAGTCCCTCGTTGTAATGTTTGTGTTGGCTGCTTCTTTGTTGGGTTGCGATCCACGAGAGAGCATTATTAAATACCAAATTGGCGTTTGGAACGTCACGAGCCTCAAAACAGTGGAATATCGGGACGAGGTGCTTGCTTCAGAGCAAACGCGGACCGACAGCCTCGGCCAAATGGAATTTCTGGACACGGGGGAGGGTTTCAGAACCGACGCTTTGGGAAACACGGAAGCATTTACCTGGGAGCATTATCCCAAGCAGGATCGTTTGGTCATTTATTACCTCACGAGGCAATTTGAAAATGCAACGATTCTGGAAAAGGAAGATGATGCGATGACCCTTACTTGGGTCAATACGGGCGCAGATGGCATTGTGCAGTTGAGGACAGAGAGCACTTCCACCATCGAACGCGTGAAGTAAGCCTGTTTTCCTCGGCTCAACTTCTTTGCGCACACTTGTAAAGCCATTCTTCTCAATCCTTGGGAGGGCCTGATCGCTTTTTCCTTCGAATGGGTTCACCTCCACATCGGTTGGATGGGAAAGTCAGGCCATCAACAAAAACGCTCCAACGCCGGCCAAGTATCCGATCAGGGCGAGCCAGGAAATGCGTTTGACATACCAGAAAAATTCGACGCGCTCGATGCCCATGACGGCTACGCCTGCTGCCGAGCCAATGATGAGGATGGAGCCGCCGGTGCCCGCACAGTAGGCCAAAAATTGCCAAAAGGGATGGTTGGGAGTTGCCAATTCCGGATAATGAATGGGATCGTACATCTGGATCGCGCCTGAAACCAACGGCACGTTGTCTACAATCGCCGACAACAATCCGATCATCACGACAACCGAATTCCGGTTTGGGAGCGAAGTATCGAGCCAAACTGCCAATTCACCCAGAATGCCTGAAACTTGCAAAGCGCCAACCGCCAACAAAATACCGAGGAAAAAGAGCATGCTCGGGATATCAATCCGCTCCAAGGCATGCGCAGGACTGAATTTCTCCTTGAAATCATCTTGTTTGCGCTTGTGCATGACTTCGGTGAAAATCCACATCGCGCCGAGACTCAGCATCATCCCCATAAATGGCGGTAGATGCGTGAAAAGTTTAAAAACAGGGACAAATACCAAACATACCAAACCAATTACCAAGACTGCCAATTTTTGGTTTTGGGAGACCTCTGCTTCCTTGTTTGATTCTGTATTGGAGCCGGGATGACCTTTGAGCCATGCGGCAAGATTCTTTTGGGTTTCGATCGAATCATCCGTTTCCACCGCGATGGGTGCCTCGACGCGACCTTTGATCCAAAAACTAAGAATGAAAAGCGGGACCACCAGGGAAACCAAACTCGGAAGGAAGAGATTGGTCATCAATTCAATGGGCGTAAACTTTTCCTTGATCCAAAGCATGGTTGTCGTGACATCGCCGATGGGAGACCAAGCACCGCCTGAATTCGCTGCAATGATGACAATACCGGCAAACAGCAGGCGGTCCTTGCGGCTATCGATCAGCTTTCCTATCAAGGAAACCATCACGATCGCGGTGGTGAGATTGTCCAATGCTGCCGAAAGAAAAAATGTGATCAACGCGATGATCCATAGCAAGGAAACCTTTCGTTTGGTCCGTATCGCCCGCGTTAGAATATCAAAACCACCATGAACGTCGATCAACTCGACGATCGTCATCGCACCGATCAGGAAAAATAGAATTTGGGCGATTTCAGCCACTTGGCCCTCCAAGGCATGAAGGGTCGACTCGGGATTTGACTGCGATAAAATGTAAACCGTCCATGCCAATACGCCCGTCAACAAGGCTGTCGCAGCCTTGCTCACCATCAACGAATGCTCAAATGCAATCGCGACATATCCCGCAACAAAAATGATTAAAATCGCAACTTCCATCCGCGCAAGTATCTGCCAATCAGTCGATAATGCAATAGGCTCGTAGCCTCCTACAAACGATCGAACTGATCACTTTTCACTTTTCACTTTTCACTTTTCACTTATCACTTTTCACTTCTCAGCTTCCCAGTTTGTCCAGCGCCAACCCAAGTCCAGCCTGCCAGAGCGCCGTCGTCTCCGGATTCATGGAATTGACATCGGCCAAGGCATCGTAGATGCAATTGCTCACATCTTTGAAGATCGCCTCGTCCTCGAGCGGGCCGTCGCTGCCCATGAAATAGGCAAAGGCACGCGCCATGCCACAGTTGGCAATGAAATCGGGGAGGACCGCCAAGGAATTGTCGGCATGAATCGCCGTCGGGCCGAGGAAAATTTGCGGATCGTCGAAGGGGACATTGGCACCGCTCGAGATGACTTCCATGCCTGCCGCCTTCATTTGGTCGACCTGTGCACGTGTAAGCACCCGCGAGCGGGCGCAAGGGAGGAAAATCTCGGCCTCGACAGACCAGATTTTTTCCATCAATTCGTCGTAGGGGATGAGGTTGGGAGCCGCGAGACAGTTGCCATCGCGGGTCAGGAAAAGCTGCCGGATTTCGTCGAGGCTGAAGCCTTCGGGTTTGAGCAGGCCGCCATTGCGGTCAATGATGCCAACGACAGGCAGGCCATATTGGGCGGCATAGTAGGCAGCTGCGGCGCCGACGTTGCCAAATCCTTGGACGATCACACGTTTGCCAGCCCATCCGCTTGCCCAGAGGTCGTAATAATGGCGCACAGCTTCGACGACTCCCCAGCCGGTAATCATGTCGGCCACGACCCAAGGTTGGCCGCCAGGCGTATAATAAGGTGTATCAATCACCTTGCTCACGCCGTTTTGCAGGCGCGAAATGATGCGTTGCTTTCCGTCGGCATCGGGTTTGAAGTGGCCCACCGCGATACCTTCTTGGCAATGAAGCAATCCCATCGCCTTGGTGATGGGCAAAACTTCCTTGATTTCATCGACATTGAGGTCCCCGCCGGTACCATAGTAAGTCTTGAGCAAGGGCAAAACGGCGGCATACCAGCGTTTGAGCACGCCTTCTTTGCGTGGATCTGCAGGATTGAAGTTGATCCCTGATTTGGCACCGCCGATTTGTGGTCCACAGACCGAAAATTTCACTTCCATGGTCTTGGCAAGTGACAGCACCTCGTGTTTGTTGAGGCCTTCGCGCATGCGCGTACCACCGCCTGCAGCACCGCCGCGCAAGGAGTTGATCACCACCCAGCCTTCGGCTTCAGTTTCAGAATCCTTCCATTCGAAGACAATTTCGGGTCTTTTGGCCTCGAAGGCCTGCAGTCTTTCCAGCATGTTCTTTGTGAATTATTCTTCCAACAACCAATTTACTCCCGCAAAACTATAAAAAAAGTCGGGTGCAATGAGATTCCAAGGGATTTCTAAGCGGTGCCTCAGGCTAGTGTTGCCAGAATCCATGATTTAAGAGGGTTCTATTGCACGAGAATGCGGTAAAAAGCCTTTGTTCAGATGCCACGGAGCAATCCTGGTTCAAAATTATCATCACCATTCAAGTCGATTTTGGCGGTAATTTTATACCTTGGAACTTGCTTGGGCTTGGATTCGGGCGCACAAAACATTGCTACGCGACATTCTGCAACTCATATTTCCTAAAAACTGTCCCGGCTGCGAAAACACGCTGCTCAAGGGCGAAGGCGCGGTTTGTTTGAAATGTCTGCTTGAAATCGGGGAAACCCATTTCCATTCGGCTCCCCAAGACAACGAATTGTATTTCAGATTGGCAGGAAAAGTTCCCTTGGATGGGGCGGTTGCGCTCTTTTATTTTGACAAGCGTGGACGTTTCAAACGCATCATTCAAGCTTTAAAATATGGCAACCGACCGCAGGTGGGGCAGTTTCTTGGTCATTTTTACGGGGAGAAGTTGTCGGGAATCGTTGCGTTTTCCAAGGCAGATGTGATTGTACCGGTTCCATTGCACCGCAGCCGCTACGCCGAGCGAGGCTATAACCAAAGCGAAATGATTGGAAAGGGGCTAAGCAAAGCCTTGGGAATCCCCATGGTGACCGATGCGTTGGTGCGCTCTTCCAAAACAAAAACGCAGACAAAAAAGTCACAGACCGAGCGCTGGCAAAATGTCGAAGACGCATTTGAGCTGCGTAAGCCCTTGGGCGGCAAGCTGATCTTGGTGGACGATGTCGTGACAACCGGGGCGACCTTGGAGGCTTGCATCCGCGAATTGTATGCGCAACCGGTTCCGCCTGAGGCCGTTTACGTGCTGGCTTTGGGCATGGCAAGGCATGGATAAGATGTTGAGGTAAGCGATTCAAGTTTACGGAGCTGCCTGCGGCTGCTTTTTATCAACATGTGTTTTTGCATTTGGCATTTTCCAGGGAATTCGTTAGCTTCACGAAGTTTTAACCTCTAAAAAAGAAAAGCAATGGGAATGATGGCCGCAAGGGTTGGTGACATGCATACTTGTCCAATGGTAAATCCCGGGCCGGTACCTCATGTAGGAGGCCCCATTCTTCCTGCGGGATGCCCGACTGTGATGATTGGAAAGATGCCGGCTGCCCGTGTAGGGGATATGTGCGTCTGTGTAGGCCCTCCCGATTCGATTGCTGTAGGTTCTGTGACGGTGATGATTGGCGGGATGCCAGCCGCTCGTATGGGTGACAGCACTGCGCACGGTGGCGCAATTGTCGTCGGCTGCCCTACGGTCATGATTGGTTGATCAAAATTCAATTGTATACATATCGAATGGTGCGTTTCCTGATGGAAGTGCACCATTCTTGATTTTGGCAGCTTTTATTGCAAGATCACCTTTCGGGCTGAACCATCACTGTAACGCTCCAAGACAACTTGCCAGGGTTCCGGATGTGAAACAGGCCTGCCCAATAGATCAAAATAGCCTATCCGTTGGGGTAACTTGGGTCGCGGGGTCGTTGTCTCCGAACGCTCCAAGGCAAGGCAAGCATTGGTCAAGCTGCTGATTTCCAGTGGTTCCGTACCCATCATGCCGATGCCACGCGGCACAAAGGCTTGATAGGTACCTGGACCGTGAACCACGATCGTGGCTGAATTTTCGCCAGTCGTCCATTCGAATTGCGGATGCGTGCCTTCCACGCCTAGAATGAGCTCACCGTTGACCTCCTCGCAGGTCAGCTTCGGGCGTCGCAAGTCGAAGGGGAGCTGCGCTGAGTTGGCACGGTAGGTCCCACAGCTGTCAATGGAAAATATATCCCAATTGCGGGTGGAATCGGCTGAAAAATAGCTGACAATGGGTTGATTCGCAGGAAAAACACGGCCAAAACCGACGAGTCCGGATCCATCCGACATCGATTGAAAACTCCCCATTGCATCGCTGTCAAGCCCTGGAACGGTAAATTTTCGGGCAATGCTTGCCCGCATTTGAAGGGTATCCAGATCGTAAATCAAGGCGCGTGCATTCCACGCCCGGTTCCCATTGTCAAAGGTGGAGATTCTTCCACCGGGTAAAAATTCGGCATCGTGCTGCCCTTTGGTTCCCGGATCACCCTGCAGGTCAAATTGGTTGAGTTTTCCGCCCAAATGCCAGATGAAATTTCCTGTCTGCCAATCAATCAGCGAAATCTCATTCAAAGCTCTGTGCGAAAGCAGCATCCGCCCATGGCCGTCCAAGTCGATCGAATTGGTATGGTTCAATTCGTAGATACCGGAATTGGTAAAGTAGGTCGAATCCGCATCCGTCAGTGAAAAATGATCCAATCCATGCCATTCCTTCACCACATTTTTGGCACCATCCAGTTCTTGAATCACCACGCCATCGACCCGTGCATTCAGTGCTCCCGGGTTGCCATCTGCTGTCAGGATCGACCTCAAATCCATGATGGTATCTTCGATGCAAATCAGGAAATAGTGGCCGTCGGCGGTCATGCGCATGTCATGGGGATCATTCCGGTAGCCGCGACAAACAACAGAATCCACCTCAGCGAAGTTGCTGTCCAAAATGTGCCAATAACGGTTGTCGTTAAAGGCCAACCGACCGTTCGGATGCAATTTGAAATCCAGGGCCCACATCTGACCCTGCTGATACCAAACGACATCGCCATTGCGGTCGAGCAAAAAGTTGGTCGCAGGCAAGAAAAATGGCGTTTGCACGCGGTAAAGGCCCATCAATACATAGTCAAAGCCAACGTTGCCATTGGAATTGTACCGTTGGATACTGTAGCGTGGCGAACCCGGCGGCGAAAATTGCCCGCAGACATTCGTTCCCAGCAGGAGCAGGGCCAAGGTGAGGAATCCGAAAAGACGATGCATATTTTTCAAGAGAGGGCGACTTGACGCAAAGCCTCGACATCTTCTATCGTCTTGGGCACATTTCCACCCAAAATGCGGGCGCCATCCTCCGTGATGAGGTAGTCATCCTCGATGCGGATGCCTCCAAAATCCTTGAATTTTTCAACCTCGTCATAGTTGATGAAATCCTTGTGCAGGCCCTGAGAGCGCCATTGATCGATCAACTGCGGGATGAAATAGATTCCAGGTTCGACGGTGACCACAAATCCTGGCCGCAACGGCCTTGCCATTCGAAGGAAAGCCAAGCCAAACTGCGCACTGCGTTCAAAACCATCGCCATAGCCAACAAAATTTTCGCCGAGATCCTCCATGTCATGCACGTCGAGGCCCATCATGTGGCCAAGGCCATGGGGAAAAAACAGGGCGTGGGCACCCGCAGCCACGGCGGCATCGAGGTCCCCTTTCATCAATCCAAGGGATTTCATGCCTTCGGCGACCACGCGCGCTGCGCCCAAGTGCGCCTCCTTGTAGGGCAAACCGGGCCGCAACATCCCGATGGCAGCCATTTGGCTGTCCAAAACGGTTTGATAGACAGCCTTTTGGCGTTCGGTAAATCTTGCATCGACCGGAAAAGTGCGCGTCATGTCGCCCGCATAGTGCGAATCGGGTGCCTCGGCACCGAAATCGACCAGCAATAACCGACCGCTTTTCAGGGTGTTGTGGTGGGCATGGTTGTGCAAAATCTGACCATCGGTGCTGATGATCGCCGGAAACGAAGCCAAAGTATTGTTGCGGTGAATCACCTCTTGTACTGCGGCATGCACGTCGGCCTCACGCGCGCCAGGACGCGCTGCAAGCATCGCTGCCACATGAATATCGTTGGTGATTCGCACTGCCAATTCGATTTCGGAGACTTCCTCGGCGGTTTTGATGCTGCGTTGCGCGATCACGGCCTTTACCAAGTCTGTCGAGGCGCAAACCTTCACAGCCGAAATGGCAAGCGAAAGTAATTCGCTGATTTTGATGAGGTTGTCGTGCCGGTAGGGGGGCAGGAAATGCGCGGACTTGTCAAGCAGGGGTGCCAATGCACCACTCGGCTTTGCATGTTCGATGCCCGCTTTTGCAGCCATTTCGGCGATGGTAGGCATCGCACCGGTCCAAACGATATCATCCATGGTAAGCTCCTCACCAAAGACGGTTGTTTCGCCGGTTGAAGCATCGATGATCGCTGCCAAACCCGGACGATCGAGGCCGGTATAATATAAAAAGGTACTGTCTTGGCGGAAATGGTAGGTATTGGAGGCATAGTTCATGCCGAGTTCCTGATTGCCGAGCAACAATATTTGGCCGCTGCCAATGGCCTTGCACAACTGCGTGCGGCGTTCGATATAAGTAGAGGTTGGGAACATATCAAATTGACTAAAGTGCTGAAAATCTTTCTAATCCAATTCCAAGGAGTCGTGGTTTGAGCAATGTCACACCGCTTTCCGTTGGAAATTCTGTTGAATATCGGCAATATTCGGAAGGGCTTTCCCATTTCCCATGCATTCCCCCTTCTTTTTCTTACATTTGGCATTTGATTTGAACACCCTGTCTTCATGAAAAGTAGTATTTACCTGTTGTTGATCATTTCCCTATGGGCCGGTGGATCAGTCCTTGCACAGGCACCCACCAAAGTCATTGCCTCCAAATATGAAAATGGCAAGCCCGAACTGATCAACTATTATAAAGGAGAAACCACGCCACAAAACCTTCTCAAGCAGGAAAAGCTCTCCGTAGATGGCAAAAAGCTGATGGAGAAAAACTACGTCAATGGCAAGCTGCATGGCTTGTTTTCGGAGTGGAAGGACTTTGATGGGACCAAAATGATGGAGCTGAACTATCAGGATGGGCAATTGAGCGGTAAGCAGTCCTACTTTTTTTCGGATGGCAAACCCAAAATGGAGCTGAACTATGTCGCAGGTAGGTTGGACGGCCGCCAAGTTGAATATTGGTTCAAAAAGAGTCAGGATACGCTGAAATCCGAGCACAATTACAGCGGAGGTGTGTTGCAAGGCATGCAACGCCAATGGACCAAAGAGGGCAAAAACATCTACAATTACAATTTTGTGGCTGGCAAACCCGAAGGTATTCAGCGCAGTTGGAATGAAGCCGGGGAGATGAAAGAGGAGCGATGGAAGCAGGGTGTGTTTGAAGAATGGCTAAAAAATTGGACAGCTTCCCAACCGCAGCATGCCAAAATCTACGACTATGCCGCGAAGGGTGATTCGATGAACATCGTTTTGGGTAAAAGTCTTCAAAAAGAAGTCTGGTACTATGAAACCGGCGCCATGGAGGCGCTCACAACGGCAAATGGCGACATCGAAACCCAGATTTTTTACCTCAGCGGCAAGGTGAAAGGAAAAGGAAAGGGAACCTTTGATGCCAAGGAAGGCAAATGGGAATTTTCGCATCAAAACGGGAAGAAGATGATGACCGGCGAATACAAAGCTGGAAAGCAAGTCGGCCTGTTTGAAAGTTGGGACGAAAATGGCAAGCTCATTTCCGAGGAATTCTGGAATCCGAGTGGCAGTGGCCGCGAAACTTGGAAGGTTTACCGCTATCATTCCAACGGCAACAAAGAGAGCGAAGGTTCTTTGGATGCAGCGGGCCACAAAAAAGGCAAGTGGAAATATTGGTATGAAAGCGGCAACAAAAAGGCCGAGGAAGATTGGGATGCCGCCTGTACATCCGGCAAAGGTCGCCCGTACATTACCAATTTGAGCCTTTGGGACGATTCAGGCCGACTCGTTGCCAAGGGGAACGAAGGTGCACAGCTGTTCTACACCTATTTCCCCAATGGAAATCCGCAAGTCATCGAAAGCAAGATTTTCCCCAACCACGATGCCTGCGCCAAAGGCCCTGTGGAAGTCTACAAGGATGGCAGCTTTGCCATGGAGGTAGAAAAACCGGCTGATCTTGAGAAGTTTGTGGTGATTGAAAAAACCACCTTCTACGAAACCGGAGACACGATGCGCATCGACCGTTTCAATGAAAGCGGCAAACGTCATGGCAACCAAGAAGGCTGGTTTACAGACGGGAAAAAACAATACGTCTATCATTACAAGGACGGCAGCGTTCAAGGCAGCGTGAAGGAATGGTATGCAACCGGCCAAATCATGCTGGACCATAAATACAGCAGTGTAAGCGGTGGCGCACCCTCCTTGCAGGAAGGCATTTATTATTCCGACAAGGCCAAAGACTACCCCTACAATGCCGCGGATGGCAAGAAAAAGAAGGCCATGGAGGAAATCGACCTTCTGTGCTACTTCACCAAGTTTTGGCAAGAAAATAAATGAGTCACATCCGTCCTTGGCGCCTGAAACGGTCGGAAATCGTCTTTGATCATCCATGGTATCGCCTGCGTCGGGATTGGCTTTTACTGCCCGACGGCCGCCAAATCGACGATTATTTCGTGAGCCTGCGACCCGAGGTGGTCCTCATCTTTGCATTGACAGCCGACGACGAAGTCGTCATGGTGCGCCAGTACAAACATGGTGCCGCTGCGATCCTCCTCGAATTTCCAGGCGGAACCTTCCTCCCTGCCACCGAATCCAGCACAGCAGCCGCAGCAAGGGAACTTGTCGAGGAAACCGGTTATTCCGGCACAAACCTCGAATTGCTGGGAAATGCTTGGGATGATCCCACCCGTCAAGACAATCGCGTGCACATGTACCTCGTCCGCGATGCGCAACGTACGCAAGATCAGGATCTTGACGAGAATGAAGACATCGAAGTCGTGCTGATTCCCCTGCGCAAATTCAAAGCGATGTGCTTGAATGGCGAAATCTGCGTGACCGGAACCTTGGCAACGGCCTTTCTCGGGTTAAACGCTTTGGGCCGAACCTGATCACTTGATTTCTTTCAAGATCTTCTCAAAAACGGGCTCCAACTGATTGGGATGCAAGTCCTTGGCGACAATTTTGTTGCTCGGATCAAGCACATAACATTCTGGCGTGATGTCGGTGTGGTACTTGTAATAGTACCTGCTTTCCATTTTGGGATCGATGATGTTGTGGAAGGATTCGATATGGTACTTGGTGATGAATTCCTTCCACTTGGATTCCTCTGCGTCAAGGCAAAGCGCATAAACATCGACCTTGCCCTTCCATTTTTCAAGCACCTCCCTCAGCACCGGCGCACGTTCCTGGCAATGGCTGCAAGTATAGGAGTACATAAAGACGATCTTGATCGGCGTTTTGAGGTCATAAAGACTTTCATATTCGCCGTTGACGTTTTTGGCGCGAAGGTCTTGGCCGGTTTTCCCGAGCAAACTCACCCGCATTTCGTTGACTTTTTTCCGAATTTTTGCAAGCTCTTCCGGTTTCCCGGGAAACCATTTGTTGGCAATGTCGTCGGTGAAGTATTTGTCCACCACGTGCACCAAAATGGCCTCTCCGCCCATAAATGAAGGTTTTTCATATTGAATCGCGATCCAATTCACGACAAATTTGAAGCATTCGTCGCATCCGCGTGTCTTTTCAATCACTGCATCGGCATAACGAATCACGGAATCAACCGTCTGCGGGGTGAGTTGCGTCATGTAGGTCTTGAGTTTGTTGGGTACCACCGGGGTGCGCAACAGTCGCTCATCGGTCAAACTGGTATTGTCAAAATAGGCTGCACGATAGGTGACGAGTTGCCGTAGGGTATCGAGGGTACCGTTGGGCTTTTTGGGGGTCGTCAAATCGGGGTTTTGGCCTGCTGATTTGAAAATTGTGAAAAATGAATTCGGATAGTTTTTGGCGAATGCGGCCACGTGGGCTTTGCGTTCGGCAACCATTTTGTCGCGCTGACCTTCGAGATAGGAAAGATTGGGGCTGCCGGGCGAAGTGGATTTGATCACCACATCGAGCGAATCAAATTTGGTTTTGAAGGCCGCTTCAAATTGCAGATTCTGGTAAAAAAGCATGTTGTCTTCCGTGCCTTCCGTGCGCATGTACTTGGTGACGTCGCGCGCATCCGTACGCAAGGCAAATGTCTGATCCTTGTCCACCAAAAACTGAACGAATGATCGCTGATCGGGGAAAACAAAGTAATAGAGACCGCCCTTGAGCGGCTCGGTCGATGACTCATAATGCGCTTTTCCGCCTTTGGATAACATCGAATCCACCAAAAAATTTTGGCCACCGAGCATACCGATGATGCGGCAATAGCCTTCAGGCATGCCCGCCACTTCAAAATCAAGTGAAACTTTCTGTTGTGCAGCCGCCAATTGGGCCAACATCAATGCAGCAGAAATGAAAAATAGACGCCTCCAATTCATAGGTCCAAATTATCCTCGGTGAGGCGATTTAGCAACTTGTATGCCGAATTCGATTAAAAAACGTGCTGGGCAAATCAGGAAACTCCCATCAGGTCTATTTTTCAGCCCGTTTCAAAACAAACATCTTCGTCCACCATCTTCCAAGTGCATGTATGGCCTCCACTTCGAACCCTTGCTGCTCAAAGTCCCAGCGCAGGCCCTCGACCGTATTTAGCGGATCGTTGCAAAGGCGTTTGCGACGCTTTCCAGCTTTGCGCACGACATTCTCTATCAAATAGATACGTCCATCGGGCTTCAATTTGGTCGCGATATCAGCCAACATGCTCTCCGGATTGGAAAAATGGTGATAGCTCGCCGTGACCAATACCTTGTCAAAAATTCCGTTGGGAAGTTTTGTTTCGGTTTCTGTGCCCTCCACCAGTTGGAATGTGCAATTCAGGGGTCTTCCTTTGATTTTTGCGTAGTAGTCACGGACGTTGTCCAACTCTTTTTCATTCAGGCAAAGGGTGTCAAGGTCCTCGATGTAGAATGTCAAACTGTCATACAATACAGCAAACATCGCCATACGGTAGCCATTGCTTCCGCCGACATCGGCAATGACCTGCCTAGGGTGCAGATCTAAAATCGTCAGTTCGGGTGCATACACCTTCCGGATGGCCGCCTCCGAATCGAGCACAAAGCCACATTGGTAAGGCAATGCTGTTTGTTTTTGTGCCAGCAGTTGCGCACAATGCAGCACTGATAGCAAAGCCAACATCCCCAATCGATTCCAGCATGGATTCATCGTCTCCAAATTACACCTTTCTTGGTCATCGACGAAAAGCAGGGTGTATAACCTATTCGGTTGATTTTCGTAGATTCGATGGTTATCCACAGGTGTTTGTATCTGAAAATGGACGGTGATCCGCTGATTTGTCGATTGGTCGCCAAAAATTATTGGTAAAAATGCCCGTGTATTGCATTTTTATTCCTTGCGTGAGGGTTTGGTTGAATGCTCTATGAGAAATCAATGGTCAAAATGAAATCGACGGGGTTTACCACGAAAATCGTCTTGATCGCTTTTGCTGCTGTTTTTGTGCCGATGCTCGGGTTCTCCCAGCGATCGGATGAAAGTGTGCGTGTAAAAGTTCACAAAACGCAAGAGGGACACTCCCTGCAAATTGAGGATGATGTTCCGGCAGGAGATGCCGAGAATCTCAAAGAACTCATGAGCAAATCGGGCGTGACCAATCAAATCAATGAAATGAAGCCGGGTGAAGAGGTTGATATCGTCATCCACCGCACCCAAGAAGGAAACAATCCGGCAGAGGTTACATTTGAAGTCGCCAACAAGACCACACCGGTAGCCGATTCCTTGGTTGCCAAGTCGATTTCGGTGCCCGTTGCCGTTCCGACGCCCGCGCCTTTACCTGCGCCCAAGCCCGTTTCCAAGCCCGTCGTAACGCCGACTCCGACCCCCAAACCCGTGGTTACGCCGGCACCGAAGCCAACCCCTGCGCCCAAGCCGGTCGTAGCAACGACGCCCAAACCCGTCGAAAAGAAACCGGCATTTTTGGGTGTACATTATGAAATGGAATTCGGATCTACCAGCGGATCTCACATTACAAAGGTTGAACCCGGCACACCTGCATTTAAAGCAGGACTGAAGCCCGGTGACGTCATCACCCAAGCCGATGGGGTGGATCTCTACCAATTGGAGGATTTGGCAGAGATTATCTCCAAAAAGAAGGCAGGGGAGAAGGTACGCATCACATTTGAGCGTGCCGGAAAGGTGATTACCTCCTATGTGACCTTGGAAGAGCGTGACGACCGGTTCTTTCAAAACAACCCCAATGGAGCGCCTACCTATCGTCTCGAGCAGATTTATGAAGAGGCGCCAACGAGCAATACCAAAACCCCGGATGACCGTTATTTTAATGCGGATGCTGCAGCAGGCCCGCTTTTGGGCGTCGTGATGATCCAACTTCCGAGGAAATTCGATTCCAACGGTGTTGAAATCATTGAAAAGTCCAACGGTGCTTTGGTGGACAATATCATTCCAAATTCGGCAGCTGCGGAAATTGGCTTGCGCAAAGGCGACCGCATCATCGCGGTCAATGGCAGGTCCATCTTTAATCCATCCGATGTCACCACGATGATCGGCAAGTTAAGGACGGGCGACAAGATCAGCTTGGCTTATATGCGTGCAGGTCAGCGCCTTATCGGCGCAGGAACGCTCAAGGATCGTCAGCGTTTCAACCTTCCAAATTTGGACAAAGGCGGCAGTACCATCATTTCCATGCGTTAAAATCGCGCGTGAATTCACGACGATTCTTGCAAAAGCCTTGCAGGCGATGCGCCTTGCCATGACGTTTTTGTCTTTTGAAACTGCCGGATTCCATGCAAATTGAAGCAATGAATTCGGAAGTTGAGCCACTAATGCTGCTGCAAATGCGCAACCTGAGTTTGAAACTCGGGCGCAAGCCGCCATTGTCGGCCATCCGATTGCTCGAGGAAACGATTTGGGGTACGCCGGGCGGAATGCGGTATCAGCATTTCGGAACGGCCGAGAAAATCAAGGATTTGGTGGATCCTTGGTTCATGTACATGGAAAAAGACGCGGAAACCCTCGGGGTTTTATGCCTCGATCACCGCAGTTCGGGCCCTTTTGAGACCTTTTACATCCGGTATTTTTCGTTTGCCGAGGCGATGCGGAGAAAAGATGTTTCGGAAAATGCCGGAGAGACACCCGCCTCGCGGGGGCAAGGATTGTTCAAACGGTTTTCAAGCAAATTCTTTGAATCCCCGACGCAGCTGCTTGAGGCGGCCGACACCTCCAAGGCGATTTTTTACGCCTACGTGGAGTTGGAAAATGCCAGAAGCCGTGATATGGTCAGCCAAATGGGCCTTACCGAATGCGGAAAATTCAGCACGCGGTTGTTCAGCCGCATGTTTCCACGCCACCAAACCCAGGTGCGCAGGTGCAAGCTGGCGGAACGCGAAGAGATGCGGCGACTTGTCGCTTCAAACTACCGTGACCACGCATTTTTTACCGACCATGGCCTCTTTTACAAAGACAATTTCTTCGTGATCGAGCAGGATGGCAAAATCGTTGCCGGATTGCAGGCGCATGAAACGCATTGGAAAATTGTGGACATCCCGGGAGCTTCGGGCAAATTTATGATGCGGTTCCTGCCTTGGATGCCCTTGCTCTCCCGCCTTTTTAATCCGGATGCTTTCAAGTTTGCTGCTGTCGAAGGTCTTTTTTGCCTGCCGGGTTATGAGCATCTCATTGAAAAGTTGCTGGAAGGGGTTTTGGCCGAATTGGATCTTTATACCGCCATTTTGTGGATCGGCACAGGATCCAAAATGGACAAAATGCTCCATGCCAATGTCCGGTGGGGCTTGATGCAGAAATTCCGAAAAGACACGCCGGCCACGGTCGTGATGCGAAATTATGGGTATGATTCCGCACAAATGTTGGAATTGGCCGATAATCCCGTTTATGTTTGTGCCTTTGACTCCACCTAAGCGGTTCACGCTGACAATTACCGAATTTGCTTAGTGCCTTATGATGCCTGAAAATCGATCGAATCCATGTTGAAATCAAGGGAAAGCTTCGGCTTTGCTGCCTTCCAAGACAAACGCTTCACCGAGAACCATTTGGGCTGGATATTGCTGGGGATCTACGCCACCATGAGCTTGGTTTGGGCATTTTCCGCCGATGCCCCTTGGGACGACGATTGCCCGACGAGATTCCTCAATACCCGCAATGCCTTGTCTGACCCCAATCAATTTGTTTCGGTCTGGAATCGACCACTTTGGGTGTTGATTTTTGCCATTCCTGCGCAACTGGGCAAGGTTTCCGTGCCGCTGTTGATGACCCTGATTTCCTCGCTCGGTGCTTGGATGCTGTGGCGCGGCGTGGTCAAACTCAACGTTCCCCATGCTTGGTTGGTCATCGCTTTGTACGCTTTTCAACCATTCTTTTTCGGGACCTCGCGCGTCGCGCTCACAGAGCCTTTGGCCGCGACTTTGATTTGCGCGGGATTCTTTTTCCTTGTTCACAAAAAATGGGGTCTGTATGCACTGATGGGTGGTTTGCTGCCTTTGGCAAGGCTGGAAATGTCCCTCGTGCTCATCGTTTGGATGCTGCCATTGCTCAAAGAGAAACAATGGAAGTCGATCCTTTGGATGCTTGCTCCCATGCTCCTCTGGAACTTGGCAGGCGGTCTTCTCACGGGAGATTTTAACTATGTTTTCAACCAGACTTTTGGTTTGGACAAAGGCGTGAATCGCTATGGACAGACCAGTTTTACGCATTACTTCGAAAGGTATTTTTATGTGACTGGCCCCGTTGTGGGCTTGCTCTTGACCCTCGGATTCGTCTATCGCATTCGGAACAAGTCGTTGAATGCTTGGATCGATGGCCAATTTCTGTTGGGCTTTTTGGTCTACGTGCTGTTCAGTTGGAAACTGAGCATGGGAAACGCAGCTGGTTTTCTGCGCAACCTTGTTCCGCTTTCGCCGTTGGCAGCTTTGATTGCCTTGGACGGATTCAATTTTGCTGCTGCAACGGTTTCCAAGGCAGGGTATGCGCAGCGGCTCAAAGCCCTGAAAAACGATCAACTGCTGCTGTCACTTTCGGTTTTGGCCTGTCTGGGAATCAGCATGGTATGGTTCAGTAAAACCTTGGTTTTGCATCAAATTCTCGATCCGAGGCCGAGTTATTTGCTGCTGGCTTTTATGGTCGCGGTGGTGGCAGTCGTCGGGATTTTGTACGTTGCCAAAGTTCCCGGCGTGGAATCGCTCAGACGTTTGCTTGCGGGGATGGGTGTTGCGGTTCTCTGCATTGCCTATAGCGCGATGACAGAACCGCCCAATGCAAGTGCCAATGTCGAACGTCAAGCGGTGGGCACGATCGCCACATTTTACAAAGGTTCGGAATGGCTTGGCCGTGAGGCCTATATCAATCACAATTGGTTTTTCTGGTCAGCGGATTTGGATGCATATCACCCCCGGTACAAGCGGGTGACGATGGCCAATTTGGATCAGGCAAAAGACGGTGCGATCGTAGTTTGGGACATCCATTATTCGACCCGGCTTTCGGGCGATGTTTTGCCTGAATATTTTGCTGACCATCCTGAATTCGTCGAATTGCTCCGTGTGGGTCATCCCGATCTCAAGGAATGTGTGATTCTTTACGAGAAGGTTGCCGGAGACAGCGCGGCGCGTATCGCGCGTTCGGAGGCTTTCAGTGTGCAAAACGCGCAGTTTTTGCCAGCCATAGCGGCAAGGGCCAATTTTTTGAAGTCACAGCGGGATTACCGCGGCGCCATCGAGCGCTTTGATTTTATGCTGGCCAACGTGCAAAATGATCCTGGAATCTGGTACAGTCGTGGCTTGACGATGATGGAGACAGGTTATTATACCGAGGCCATCGCCAATCTGAAGAATACGGTGACGCTGCAAACCCATCTACCGCTCGCATGGTACCACCTGGGCGTGGTGCAAGCGCGGACGGGAGACCTCAAAGGTGCCCTGATTTCGTTGAATCGCAGCCTCGCCTTGGAGAATGCTTCAGAGACACTGTACCACACGCGTGGTGCTGTAAGATCTGAAATGGGTGATTTTAACGGAGCCATCGCGGATTATTCGCTAGCCATCCAGTTGAATCCGGCCAATCTCCAGGCTTATTGCGACCGCGCAGCGGCTTATGCCCTTGGCAGGCAGATTCCACAGGCGCGGGCCGACATCAATATCGTGCTCGCTGCCAAACCAGATGATCTCCAAGCGATTTTTGTGCAAGGGCGTATTGAAATGCAGGCAGGAAACAAAGCCGAAGGCTGCCGTTTGATGCAAAAAGCCGTCGATGGCGGATTGAAGGACGCTGCACAGTTCCTGCTCAAGTCCTGTGGAGCCTCCGCCGATTCGTTGAATTTGCCCCAATAAGGTCTTGCGCACAATCAATCTTGGAATGGATCCTTTTCAAGGTCTTTGGAACAAAAGATGCTTCGCCTTTTACCGAAGGTAAGGTGCGCATTGTACTGCAAGCCATTCTCTTTCTTCGGGTTCGAGAAGTGGATTTAGCCGACGTTGAACCTCGGCATGATACGTTTTCAGCCATTCCAGCTCCAAGCGATCCAGCAATTCCCATTCGATCATCGTCGATTCAATGGGGAAGAGGCTGAGCGTTTCAAATGCGAAAAATTTCCCGGTGCGTGTCGATTCAGCTTCAACGACCAATACCAAGTTTTCGATGCGAATGCCATAACGATCAGGCTCATAGAAGCCGGGCTCGTTGGAAATGATCATGCCGGGTTCGAGTGCCGTGCGACTGCGAGGGCTTGCAACCGGCGCGATGCCTTGCGGACCTTCATGGACATTGAGAAAGTAGCCGACGCCATGGCCGGTACCGTGGCCATAATTCAATCCCGCGGACCAAAGGTGCATCCGAGCCAGCGGATCGAGTTGATAACCCGTCGTTCCGGCAGGAAACTTGGCTTTTGCCAAGCCAATGTGGCCCTTCAAAACCAAGGTATAGGCTTTGGCCGCGCCGCTTGGAACGGCGCCGAGCGCAAAGGTGCGCGTGATATCCGTCGTGCCGTCGCGGTATTGCCCGCCGGAATCCAGCAGGAAAACGCCTTCGGATTGGAGGGTGGCGGAGCCGCTCGCGGCGGGTCGGTAATGCACGATCGCGCCATTTCCGGCATAACCCGCAATGGCTGGAAAACTTTCGCCAAAATATCCCGCTTGTTGCGCTCTGAAGCTTGCCAGTTGTTCACCAACCGCAAACTCCGTGAGATTTCCGGTTTTGAGGGCATTTTCCATCCAACGCACGAGCCGCAGCAACGCCACGCCATCTTTTTCCATTGCCCGCCGGATGTGGCCCAATTCGACGGAATCCTTTTTTGCTTTCATCGCCGTCGAAGGGGCAACGGCATGGATTTGTTTGCATTCCGCTCCGAAAGCCTTTTCGATGAAAACGGAAACCGTGCCGGGATCAATCAACACGGAACCGTTCAGTTTTGAAAGTGCCTGCGAAAGTCCGTCATAGGGTTGCACTGCCACACCCGCCTTGGCAAGCTCCAATTTCAAAACATCGGGAACTTTAGCAGGTTCGACAAACAGAATGGCATTCTCCAAATCGATCAAAGCAAAGGCATAGAATACCGGATTGTATTCCACATCACGTCCGCGCAGGTTAAAAATCCAGGCGATATCGTCCAAAGTGACGACCAAATGCGTGTTGGCGCCAAGGTTTTGCATTTCCTTGCGGATTTCCGCGAGTTTTTCCTGACAACTACGTCCGGCCAGGTTGGCCTCATGCGCAAAAATCGGCGTCTCAGGCAATAAAGGACGGTCGAGCCAGGCCTCTGCAACGGGATCAAAGTCCGTGACAATCTCAATTCCTGTTCCTGCGAAAGCGGATTCCAGCCCGCGCATGGTCTCTATACTGAGCAGTTTTCCGTCGATGCCAAGCCGGTCGCCCGATTTGAGTTTTGTTTTAATCCAATCATAATGCTCCGGCGCACCCGAAACTGATTGCTTGTAAAATGTTACCTCGCCGCCTTCCAATTCTTGCGCAGCCTGCAAAAAGTAGCGCGAATCCGTCCAGAGACCTGCCGTTTCCAGGGTCACCACGGCAACACCTGCAGATCCTGTGAAGCCGCTGATCCATTCCCTGCTTTTCCAGTGGTCACCGACATATTCACTTTGGTGGGGATCGTTGGAGGGGATGATCAATGCCGCCAACTGCCGCGATAGCATGGCTTTGCGAAGAGAATCAAGCTTTTTTGCCGAATCTGTCATTTTCGATGCGTTCCATTTTAGTGGAAGTAATGTGGGCAAAATATGAAAATCAAGCGTGATTGTTACATGCCGGGGACAATGGTTTTATGAAAAATATCCGCATATCGAGATGTGACCTATTGTGGTTCAGGATTAACCCCTAAATTGGAGTTTGACAAGGATATTCTGTGTTCAACAACGTTAGTTCCAATTCGCGCTTAAGGCCCAGAGGAATCAACTTCGGAGGTCGTTTGAACGTTTACCGCATCTATACAGCTGCGGCGGCCATCCTTGTTTTCGGTCTGAAAGTGATGGTCGTGGATCCGGAGAATACCTTTGATCCACTTGCCATTCGCCTTTCGCTTTCTTTGTTTTTTGTGTTGATTCTTGCGGCAAGCTTCTTTTCTGATTGGGTCAAGGAGCGGATGGAGGGACTGTATGCCGTTGGGATGACGCTACTTGCGGGCTGGATGTGCCTGCTCATGCAACGCAACAGCTTCGCTGCGGAATTCATGTCAGGATTTAATATCCTCTCCATCGTGTCGATCTTGTTGTTTGAAAATCGGCGATTGATGGCATTTTTCACCATCGCAAGTTCCATCATGCTCGCGGTCGCCACAGTCACAGTTGGAAGTCCTCCTGATGGAATTTGGATCTTTTTGGGGTTGAATTTGACAGTGTTTCTCATTGGCAACGTTGCCGTGGCGGCGCGATCTGCCACGCGTACCAATCTGGAAATCAGCCTTAGCCACCTTCTCACCATTCAGGAAGCAGCGGTGGAAAGCAATTCCGACGGCATCATGTTGGTTGATCAAGAAGGTAATTACCTCAAAGCCAACACGGCTTTCTGCCATCTATGGGGGATTTCCCAGGAGATCATCGAGGGAAACCGGCTGGAGGAAGGCGAAAAGTTTGCAATGGCGCAGGCAGTTCATCCGGAGGAGGTGCGCAAGATTTGGAGTGGGAACGAAGGCGGAATGTCCATTGGGGAACTGCGCGAAATCGAATTTTTGGATGGCCGCATTGTGGAATCCTGTTGGCGCCCGATGATCAACGGAGACGTGCTGATTGGCCGACTTTGGATATTCAGGGATATCACCCAGCGCCGCAATCGCGAGCGTCAATTGCTGGAAAACGAACGACGCCTCCGCGGCCAAAACGAACGATTGATGGAGTTTGCCACGAGTTTCGTGACCAATGCCGGCAATTTGGAGGCATCCTACCAAGAGATTACAAGCGTTTCGGCCGATTTATTGGGTGTGGATACCGTTGGACTCTGGCTATTTGACAAAAATGCAGGTACGATGTCGATGCACTTGCAGTACGATAGAGAAACTGCAACGTTTTCCTCCGGAGCGACTGTTTCCATCAATGCGCATCCTGCCTATTTTGAGGCCCTATTTAAAAACAGGGTACTTGTCGTCAATGACACGCTCAAAGACGCAACCACACAACCTTTTTACAAAGGCGAATACAGTGGTCGCGCCCTCGCCCTCATGCATGCGCAGATACAGGCGCAAGGCGAGCGCATCGGGTTCATGAGCTTCGAATGCGCCGATGAAGCACGTCAATGGACCGCTGACGATCAACATTATGCAGCCTCCCTTGCCGATTTGGTTTCGATCGCGATGGCTTCCGATCATCGGCAGCGCGCCCAAGACGAACTTTCAAGTTCGCATGCCATCATGCAGGCCATTTTTGACCTGTCTGAAACGGGCATCATCGTGGAAGACAGCGAACACAACATCCTCAAATACAACGAACTCTATCTCAAAATCTGGAATATGTCCAAGGAGTTTGTGGAAACACAACCCTATCCGGTATTGTTGGCACGCTGCTTGGAGCAGCTCAAGAATTCCGAATCCATCCAAGAGGGCCTCGACAAAATCAAGATTCGCCCAGGTATGGAATATGCCGGGATCATGGAGTTTCACGATGGCACGATTGTCGAACGTTATTCCAAAGCCATCAATGTCGGCGAGACCCTCAAAGGAAGGGTTTGGTTTTATCTGGACATCACGGAAAGGAAGCGCAAAGAGCTCGAACTCATCAACCGCAACTTCGAGCTTGACAGTTTTGTGTACCGCGCCTCGCACGACCTGAAGGCTCCGTTAAACTCCATTATGGGGCTCATCGGCCTGATCAGGGAGGAGCATGACCTCGATACGATCTTGCGCTACGTCACCATGATGGACAAAAGCGTGAAAAAGCTCGATGATTTCATCCGGCAGCTCACGCAATTTTCCCAAGATGCAAGGCTCAAAATTGTGCGCAAACCGATCGATTTCAAGGAAATGGTCGACGACATTCTCGCTGATCTGCGCTTCATGGACAACGCCGCGCGATTGGCGATCACCATCGATGTGCAGCAGGCAAAAACGTTCCATTCCGATCCGGTGCGTTTGAGCATTGTTTTCTCCAATTTCCTGTCGAATGCCATCAAGTACCAAGACCTGAAAAAGGAGAAATCCACATTGTTGATCCAGATCGTTGCCGATGAAACCCAAGCCGTCTGCCGCTTTGAAGACAATGGATTGGGGATTGATGCCGACCATTTGGAAAAGGTGTTTGACCTATTTTTCAGGGCCTCCGTGCAAGCCACAGGTTCCGGCTTGGGGCTTTACATCACCCACAACGCGATTCAAAAGCTCGGAGGCAATGTCAAAGTGACTTCGGAATTGGGAAAGGGCACTGCATTCGTTTTGACTGTTCCAAATGTTGTAGCTGCTGAGGACGATGTTGTTGCAGCCAAACAGGACATTGAAACACAACCTGTGTAAAACCCCGCAGTGGGTACGAACAAACGCGTCGTAAATTGTCGGCGTGTCAGGATGGATCCGTATATTGATAATGGCGATGCTGATTCCCGTAATGGGGAATTCGCAAATTCCTGCCGGGGTTTTGGCTGAATTCAGCACGAGCAGGGGAGGCGGTGTGCATCGTTTGCTGGCGAATGGTGATTTCCTCTACGCTGCCGAAGGCAGCAGTCTGTTGGTCTATGACACGCATTCGCCGACCTATTCCATAGCCTACGAAAAGCGATTTCCCGGCCCGATTACCGACTTGGTGTTGCACAAAGGTGCGCTCTACATCGCTGCAAATCATGATGGACTCACGAAATGGGATATTTCGATTCCGATCCGGCCAATGCTGGTGGGAGAATACCGTCCCGACGATTTTTCCACAGCATTCCATGACCTGCATTGGTCGGGAGATACATTGTTTGTTGCCGGCAACAATGCTGTTTACTTGCTCAAGGAATTGACCGGCATCGGGCCGATGTTTGAAAAAGACAAGCAAATCTTTGAGCAGATGGATGGCGTCGGGCGTGTGACGCATTGTGAAGTTGTTGGAGGGAATTGTGTTGCCGCCATTGTCGGCAAGGAAAAGGGCATCGGTCAAGGCGTTCATGCCTTCAAAATTGCACCCGAGGCCCGTCTCAATTTCCATCATTACGATGCCGGAGAAATCGTTGGCCTGCAGCGCCTCGGCACTACGTCACGCGTGCTCGCTTTTGGTGGGCATGCGAGCAAGGGCCATAGCCTGCTGTTGGGTCTTGATTTTGCCGATGCCTTGCACCCGCAACTCTATTTTTCCGATACCGTTTGGGGGACGAATGCCACGGTCGGAGCGGGCGTGGTCCAAGGCGATACTTTATTTGTGCCCATCACCGGCACCCTCCGCCGTGGATGTGCCGATTCGCTGGGAGCCATCGCCATTTATGATGTCAAAAATACTGCCCAAATCCGGTATCTAGGCCAATTGGCGCTGCCTGCCGCGCCATTACATGTCGCTGTCAGTGGCCGAATCCTGTTTGTCGCCATGGGCGACAAGGGCATTGTGAGCTACGATCTCAAGCAATGGAAAAGTGGAGGATGCTTTGCATTGTCTGGAAAAGGACGCAATGCAGGAACAGGAGGCTATTGCCGTGGTGCTGATGTCCAAGGGGAGCGGCTGTTAACCGCCAATGGTGATGCCGGCATGATCCTGCATCTGATCCAAAACCGGAAAACGATTGCCACCAAGACGTATGCACAACTTGGCAAGGTGGAGCAAGTACGGTTTTTGGGAGATGGCAGTTTTGCCGCTTGCTGGATTGCCGACAGCCTTGTGGACAGTTTGGTGATCATTCAACTGGCCGACGGCAAGAAAGTTGCTTCGTTGCCGGGACCATTTGGGCATCAAGCCGTCGGCACTTGGCAAGGCAGAGTGGTTTGCGTGAGGGCGGACAAAACGGGATTCGATATTTTGGACCTCCGCAATCCGTTGAAGCCCAAAAAAGATCAAACGGTTTTGCTCAATCTGAACGCGATGTACCTGGATGCGCTGGGTCGGTTGGTCGTGACAACTGAACACAACATTCGGGTGATCGATTTGAGTGCCGGAGGGTATACTGAAATTGCTTCACTGGCGCGCTGGGGCGAGGGATTTGGCGCGGTAGTAAGCGAATCGGATGCCATTTACGTCTGCACTGCCAAACGTGGAATGGTACGCTATCGCTTGGTCAAAGAGGGCCGTGCAACGATACTGCGCGAAGATGGATTTGCCCCTTTACCGCATAAACTGCCGCAAAAAATTGCCATTGATCCTACGGGGATTTATGTAGCCTACAACGATTTTGGGGTGTATGCCCTTGACAAACAGCATTTTTCAATGACAGGCTATTGGCGAACAGGCTTGGATTTTCTGGGTCTGCAAGCCGAAGGCCTCCAAGAGCTCTTTTGCCGTGATGGCAAAGTCTTCGTCGTTGAATATTTTGGCCAAGTGACCCTGCTGCAACGCAAGGATGTCGCGCAGTAGGGATCCTGAAGTCGGAAATGCATTCGAAGAGAAGAATCATTTTGCGCGCCAGCCCTACCTGAATTTTCATTCCGTATGAAGGCGCGATTTTCAGATTTTCTGCCACTTGAGCCTCAGACTATTGCCGACCACAGACACCGAACTCAATGCCATGGCCGCCCCGGCAATCATCGGATTGAGCAAAAATCCGGTGAAGGGAAACAAAACACCTGCTGCCAATGGAATTCCGATGACGTTGTACACGAAGGCCCAAAATAGATTCTGACGAACCGTCCGCACGGTCTTGCCGGATAGCAAAATGGCTTGCGGCAATTTGAGCAGGTCATTGGACAGGATCGTCATCTTGGCAACGTCGATGGCAATGTCGGAGCCTTTTCCCATGGCGATACTCACGTCTGCCTGCGCAAGCGCCTGCGAATCGTTAATGCCGTCGCCGACCATGGCCACAATTTTGCCTTCATCTTGCAGTTTCTTGACGAATTCGGCTTTGTCATTGGGCATCGTTTGACCCTTGAAATGCTGAATGCCGACTTGGGCTGACACCGATGCAGCAGTTTTTTCATTGTCGCCGGTGAGCATGTAAACTTCGATTCCGCGGGATTGCAGCATCCGAATGGCTTCTGCAGACGTTGCCTTGATTTGATCCGCAATGGCAATCAGGGCCAGAACTTTTGTCGCATCCGCAAACAAAATCACCGTTTTGGCTTCGTTTTCCCACGTTTCTTTCAACGTCGTCAATTCGGGAGCGATGCTGATTCCCGCGGATAACATCAAGGCAGCATTGCCGACATACCAAGTCCCGTTGGGTGCAACAGCCTTGGCGCCTTTGCCCGTGATGCTCTGAAAATCGGACAATTCGACATTTCCCTCGATTTGGTCCTTGAGGTAAGCGGTAACCGCCCGCGCAAGCGGATGCTCGGAGCGGGATTCCATGGCGTAGAGCATGGCTTTTGCATCAGAATGATCCGCGTTTTCATCCAACCATCGGATGTCGGAAACGGTGGGTTTGCCTTCGGTGATGGTTCCGGTTTTGTCCAGCACAATGGCGTTGACTTTATGCGCCAATTCCAGTCCCTCGGCGTCTTTGATCAAAATGCCATTTTCAGCTGCTTTTCCGACGCCGACCATGATGGCGGTTGGTGTGGCGAGTCCCAATGCACAAGGGCAGGCAATCACCATGACGGTCACCATCGCGAGCAATCCTTGGGTGAAGGCATGTTCGCCGCCAAATAGGGTCCATACGATCATGCTCAGCACAGCGATTCCCATCACGACAGGGACAAAAATTCCGGCGATTTTGTCCGCCAATTTCTGAACAGGTGCTTTGCTGCCTTGGGCTGCTTGCACCATGTGGATGATTTGCGCCAATACCGTCGCGCTACCGACTTTCTCCGCAACCATGTCCAAGCTGCCCGTTTGGTTGACGGTGCCTGCCAATACTTTCGCACCTGCAGCCTTTTCGACCGGGACGGGCTCCCCGGAAATCAGGCTTTCGTCTACGTAGGAAAATCCTGCGAATACCTCCCCATCCACAGGGATTTTTGCGCCGGGCTTCACCCGCAAGCGTTCTCCGGGAACAACTTCGGCGACCATCACCGTGGCTTCCTGACCATTTTCCAAGATTTTGGTCACCGTTTTGGGCTGCAAACCGATCAGCTTTTTGATGGCCGAGGAAGTTCCCGCCTTTGCGCGTTCCTCCAAGTATTTGCCCACGAGCAAAAAGGCAATGATCACACCGGCAGCTTCAAAGTAGACGTGTGCTTCAAGCCCTCTGCGGGTCCAAAATTCATGGAAAAGGGTATTGAATACGCTGAAACCGTAGGCGATGCCCGTGCTCAATGCCACGAGCGTGTCCATGTTGGCCCGGCCATGGCGTGCCTGCCGGAACGCTTGAACAAAAAACTGCCTGCCAAAGAAGAAGACAACCGGCGTCGCCAGGGCCCACATGATATAATTGGCGTAATGAAAGTGCATGAAGACCATCCCGAACAGGACCAAGGGGACGGACAATACCAAGGAGAAAATCATGCGGTTGCGCAGGCGCAGCAACGATTTTTGCTGCAAATCCTCCACAATCGAGGCGGCTTCTTCAGGTTCTTCGTTGACAATCAGGTCATAGCCGATAGCCTGAATAGCTTTCCTGAATTTCTCGGGATCCGTGATTTTGGGATCGAATTCCACCCAAGCACTTGCATTGGCGTAGTTGACGGTTGCCGAGGAAATCCCGGGCTCTGCTTGGAGCATGCTTTCGACGCTGCCTGCGCAGGCAGCACAGCTCATTCCGGTGATGGGAAAGCTGACTTTTTTGAGCAGTGAAATAGCTGGTGTATCCATGCTACAAAGTTGGCAGGCATGGACTACAGTGGACTTACAAAATTTTCGAATTGTTGTGCAAGATTCGCTCGACCTCTTTGCTCAATTGACCAAATCAAGCGGCTTGCGCCTAGGCAGACCCAATTCACGGAATTTTCCGGGGGGCAACCCCGTTGTTTTCTTGAATTGGTTACTCAAATGCGCCACACTGCTGTAGCCCAATCGATCGGCAATCTCGCTGAGGCTCAATTCATCATAGACGATCAACTCCTTTGCTTTTTCGATCTTCTGAAGAATGATAAAATGCTCAATGGTAATTCCCTCCACCGATGAAAACAGCGTGCTCAGGTATTTGTATTCGTGGTTCAGGGCCTCCGCGATCAGTTGTGACCAGTTGAATCGCAATTGCGCAAGGCTTTCGTTTTGCACTTTTTGAATGATCAGGTTCTTGATGGTTTCGATGATGCGGCTTTTTCGGTCGTCGATCCATTCGAAGCCTAAATCAGACAGGCGATTCATCAGCACTTGTTTTTGCTCGGCTGGCAATTCCTCCGCCTCCAAGCTCACCCAGCCCATGCCGACTTGAAAATGCCGATATTCCAGCTCGGTCAGCAATGCCTGAACAGCTGAAATGCAGCGGTTGCAGACCATACTTTTGATGTGGATGACCATTTTAGTAATTCAAAATCAAAGTCCCATCTCCTCGCGCAAGCCAATGTCGGCATTGCGGTGAAAATTCCAGTAATCTAATTTTTTGGTGACAATGCGGGTCGCTGAAGTTGTGAAATGTTTCGCGGCAGGCCCAAAGCCCTCCTCATAATCCTCTTCCCAACCCAAAATCGTGTGTGGGAAGTCCTTTTCGTACCGAATTCGTAATGTGCGGCTGCCATCGCTGTACACGACTTGATAAATGTTGACACCCGCGCTGTCTTCAGGCAATTGGCTGCCCATGACGGTGACGGGGTCCATTGGCTTGTGCCGAAGTCTTGTATAAATCGTCGCAGGAATCATTTTGAAGGTGCCCGTCGGCAACTTTTCCGGGGCAATGCGAAGGCGTGTCCAGATGGCATCCTCGGGCAAGACCCCGTCCAAAATCTTGCTTTGGTCACCTTCGCCAGGAAAATAAGAGTGTATCGTCAGGTCAAATTTTTTGTTGTGCTCATTGAGTTGGGTATAGGTATGTCCGCACCATTCTTGGGAGGAAGTTGCGACCTTCAGCGGAATCGGGTGGCGATCTACATCCAAAGGAGAGGCGACCGTCATCAGAATCGAATAGGGATAAATACCGGTCACAAATTTCTTTTCATAGTTGAGTTTGAGGACAGGCATTTGCGGACCATTGGTGCCGTCGGCCTTGGTGAGCTCCTCCGTCGAAAAGTCCTCCGCTACAAACATCAACATTGCCGTGCCAGCGTGCATCTCGCCATATCGTGCCTGATTCAAGCGGTAGCTTGTCAATTCGGCCTTTCCTTCATGCCAATATGCCTTGAATTGGGCGCTTGGCTCGTAAGGTTCTGCAATGTGGGCCTTACGTTCCTTGGTATGTTTCTCGACATCCGCAAACCAATAGATCCCCATACAAGCGATTGGAATCAACAGCACGGGCACAAAAACCAACGTCGAAAGGGTAATTTTTAGTCGCATATCGATTCAATTACAAAGAGAACTCAACCTTTTCAAGGATTTCAAAAATACGAAACTTGCTGCGCATGGGAAAGGTCCTCCGCTTCACCTCAGGAATTCGTGGAAGGTAAAGCGGCATCGACCACCTCACCCAACCGGTGCAAATCCAATTGAATATGCGTCTCTCCGGGATGCGAAATCGGGACAAACTTCTTTCCGTATTGTACGTCCCAAAATTTGTAAGACGTTCTTTGATAGACGGTTGTCCCAAAAGAATCGTCGAAGGCCTTGACCAGGATGATGAATTCGGCATCGCAGGCTTCGAGAAAGGATGGTTCCTTGCCCCAGAGCATGCTTTTTTCATCAATCGGATGCACGACGGTCCAGCTCAAAGCGAAAATGTTGATTTTGCTGATCTCCAAATCGAGCAATTCAAAGTCGCGTTTGCCTTCTTTGAGGTCGATATAGGATAGCATGACTTGGACTTCTGCCTCGATCAATTCACTGCTGCGCTCATTGGCCATGCGAAACATAAAAGCAGATTTGCCTTCGTAAGGTGCGACAATGGCGATTTCGCTGAATTTGATACGGGCATTGGGTCGGGAAAATCGTCCATAAAGTAAACCGGTCGCCAAGGCGAATCCGAGCAGGCCAAGCATGGATTCAATCGCGGCGATGGTGCTCGCGGCGGCGCCTACGGGAGCAATGCGGCCATAGCCCAGTGTAGTGATGGTTTGCGCACTGAAAAAGAAGGCATCGAGAAATTGATCGAAGGCGGTGATGCCGGTGGTGCCCGCAAGGCTATCGACGCCCACGAGCAAATAGGCGCCCGAAAAAAGCAGGTTGATGACCAGATAAAGCACGACAACGCCGCCCACAAAGTGCGTCCAGGGCATGAAAATGAGCTTCTGATAAAAATCGTAGGGTCTGAATCTGCCCCGACCGCGTTTGATCACGTTGGTGCTTCCATCAGGATTGATCATCCGCACACGCTTGCCATAGACCTTGTTTCCAAAGCCCAATTCGCGTTCTGCCGCCCCAGGTGTCGGACCAGACTGCGGTACGCCAACTTTGTTTTGATCCTGCTCCAAATTGTAAAATGATTGAATCTAAAATGAAACCGGATGATTCCCAAATGGTTTACTTCGGCGCGCGAATTCCGATTTTGAAGGAAGTTCCTTGCCCCACGACGCTTTCAAATACCAATTCAGCCTGAATCCGCTGCGCCAACGCTTTGACGATGGAAAGCCCAAGTCCAGTCGAACTCTCCCCTCCAGTGGGGCGTGCGCCAAGACGCTGGAATTTGCGAAACATTTTTTTCTGGTCTTCCGCCGAAATTCCCGGTCCCTCATCGCGAATCAAAATCCATGCGGTCTCATTCTTCTTTTCCAAGGAAATGTGGATCGATTTGCCCTTGGGGGTAAACTTGATCGCATTGGAAATCAGGTTGTCCAGAATTCGACCGAGAAGCTTTTCGTCAGCACGGGCCACTACCTTGTGAACAGCCAAAGTGATCGCGATCGACTTCTCCGCAGCTGCATTGCTGAATCCATGAAGGGAATGTTCGATTACCTCATCCAAGGCAACTTCGCTCCATTCGACGCTGAGCTGACTGTTTTCATAAGCATTGAGTTCCAGAAGATCTTGAATCAAACGCCCACCTTCGTCGGAGACTTTTTTGATCATTTGGACAAACTTCTCCTGTTCCGGACTCAGTTGGCCCATGGTCGAGATCAGTTCAGCCAAGGCGGCAGAGCGGTTGAGGGGGGCACGAAGGTCATGGGCAACAATTCCAATCAGCCCGTCTTTTTCAATGTTGACCTCCTCCAATTGTTTGTTTTGCAACGAAAGCACTTCATTCTGCAAGACGATTTCCTCTTGTTGCCGTTTAATTTCGTCGTTTTTGAGCGTTAAGAGGGTCATCATGCGGTTGCGTTCTCTTCCACGCAGCACGACCACCACCAACAAAGCCACGGTCAGGAAAAAGCCGACTGAAATGCCAATGGCCAACCACATCCATCGCGACTTTTCTTTCAGATCGCTGATTTTTGCCTCCTCGACAAGGAGCTTTTCTTTGTTCAGAAGCTCAATTTCAAGTTGTTGGCGTTTGTTTTGGTAGGCCGCCTCGAGTTGCGCGGCCTGTTCGGCCATTTGCGGTCGATAGATGGAATCCTGCATCAAGGCCTCTTTCTCAAAATGGATGGCGCTCAGCTTGAAACGCCCCATTTTGAAATACAGCCTGCCCCAAAGTTGATGCAATTGTTGAATCCGAATTTTTTCTTGGGCCTCCATCACGAGTGGATCAGCCTTTTTGAGCTGAATTTCAGCAGCCTCAAATTCTTCTCGGGCAAGATGCACATTCGCGATGTTCATCAAAGTGTTGCCAATGCTGCTTTTGGAGGGAACGGCTGCCATGTATTTGTAGCGAAGGGCCGTTTCATACAATTTGATCGCACTATCACCCTCCGTGAAGGGGTTCATGAGATTGGCCAAATTGTTATAGGTGGCTGCAAAATGGCCCCAAAGGGTCGTTCCTTGCAAAATTTGGAGGTTTTGAAGCAATTGCTTTTGGGCTTTGACCGTGTCCCCAAGGTTGGAATAAACCACCGACATGTTGTGCAATGCACCAACCCTGCCTTTTAGATTTTTCTTTTTATCGTAATGCGCCGCGGCCTTGCGCAAACTCGAGAGGGCTTTGTCATGCTGCTCCAGTTGCGATTGCACCAGCCCGATGCTCATCAACGACCGTCCCATGCCAAGGTCATCTGAAATACTTTGATACAGTTTCAATGCCTCCAACGAACTCGCCATGCTCAAATCATAAGCGCCCAAATGATTTTGAATTTCGCCATAACAGGCCTTTGCCATCGCCAGACCTGAGATAAAACCGATCGAATCTGCCAAATGCATGGCATCATTCAGGTAGTCAATCGCAAGTTGGTATTCGCTATAACGTAGCTGCTCGGCAAGTTGGTTGAGAATGTCCACGCGAGAAGTGTCTTGTGGCGCATTGATCAGCAGAAGTTGAAGGCTATCTGCCCGGCGATTTTGTGCATGCGAGGGCTGTGCCCAACATAGCAGACAAACAACCCATACGATTAATTGAAAATTCGCCAATCGTGAACGCACGAAATTCCTTAGTGGTAACTGCAAAACGCATCACAAATTAGTATGCGGGAGTCAGAATCCAAGCGAAAAGGTCCAATGGAGCTTGAAAAGCACCTAGAAAAGATCGGATGCCTTGTGTGTTCATTTCATTCGGAGTTGGTTATCAATTCGTTTCCTTCAAGGCCGAGACCAACCTTGCCGAACGCTCAAAATCCACTTCGCGCCGCCAATCCCCATTGACCTTGATGCTGCTCCCGACGATGAATCCGTTACAGAGGCGTGAATAGTCCGTGATGTTGGTCGCATCAATTCCTGAACCCACCAAAACAGGAAGTGCGGTATGGCCTTGTAAATCATTTAATTCGGAGGTGGATGCGGTTTTGCCCGTTGCCGAACCGGTCACGATCAAGCCATCGCTATGAAAGAATTCAGCGGCATGCGCTGTCTCGGTCAAGCTGATGTCAGCAGTTGCGGCATGGGCACTGTGTTTTTTCTTGATGTCGGTGAGAATGAGAATGTTTTCCGCGCCGATTTGTTTGCGGTAGCGCAACAAAGGTCCGGCATCGGCATCCATCCAGCCTTCATCCGCCAAATGCCCGAATACAAAACCCTCTGCACGGATGAAGTCCAATCCGGCGGCGAGCGATGCCCCCAAGGCGGCCTGATTGGCACCTGCGAGAATCTGCATGCCGGTGGGCAGGTTGAAGGCCTTTTTGCAAAGGTAGGCGACCAAGGTCATCAAGGCCGAAACTTCATGCCCGACTTCGCGCCGAAGGTAGGGGAGGTCGTGCATATTTTCGAGGAGAATCGCGTCCATGCCTGCGCGCTTGAGGGTGGCCGCATCCCGAAGGGCCGCGTCAATGATTGCCTGCACCGAACCGCCATACGCGGCTGTTCCCGGCAGGGCTTGGACATGCACCATGCCAATCAAAGGCTGCGCGCAGCGCATCGTTTCCGTAAACTTCTCCATCATCGGAAAATTAGCAGGGACAGACTGCATTTACAAGGACGATCATTCTTGAAGCGAACCGTAGGTTCGCATCCAAAGACTTGATGGGTTTTTCATTCGAATGTCTTTCCCCACCGTGGTCAACATGCCCGTGTTGGAATCCCGCCTGAAGACCACCAAATTCCCCGTAACTTGATTGGCAACGATCAAAAATCCACCGTCGGGACTGATGCAAAAATTCCGCGGATGGTCGCCCAGAGTGCTTGAGTACGCCACGAAGGTCAACCCACCGGTAACCGATTCGACCGAAAAAATGGCAAGTGTATTTTCGTTTTCCCCGCGGTTGGAGGCATACAGAAACCGCCCGTCAGGCGATAGATGAATGTCTGCGCTGCTGTAAATCTCCCGCTGCTTGGAATTGGCAAAAACACTCTGAATCGAATCCAAGCGACCATTTTGATAGCGGTAGGCCGTGATCCTTCCGCTCAATTCCTCGATGCAATAGGCAAAATTTCCATTCGGATGGAAAGTCAAATGCCGCGGGCCTGCAGCGGGGAATGATTTTATGGTCCCTTCCGCGTTTTCTTTCAAAGGCAATGAACCGGCTGCCGAGAAGGCAAACATTCGAATCTTGTCAGCACCCAAGTCCGGCACGAACAAAAAGCGGCCATCCGGTGAAAATACGGCGGCATGCGGATGGGACTTTTCCTGCCGCAACTTGTACACACTGCTGTCGGAAAATTGGATTCGCTGCGAATAAGGGCCGATTTCTCCCTTTTCATTGACTGGAAATGCTGCAATCGTTCCTTCCGAATAGTTGGCCACCGCGATCCATTTTCCATCGGGATGCACCGAAACATAAACCGGATTGGCGCCACCGCTCGGTTGCCTTGAAATGCGTTGCAAACCGCCATGAATGCTGTCAATCGCAAAAGAAGTTACACCGCCCTCGCTCGGCATCTTCGTTTCGGTGCAGGCGAAAAGAAATTTTCCGTCCGGAGATACCGTAAGGAAGGACGGATTGACGATATGCCCAACCTTGCCCATACTTCTTGAGCGAACCGGTTTCAGGATCAAACCCGAAAACCCGGATCCCGTTCCCAGGCTCACCATCGGTATAGCTCCCGACAAAAAGCAATGTTTGTGGAGCCGAATGTTGACCAAAAATAAAGCCACTGAGCCCCATCAGCCCAAAAAGCAACCCCAAAATCCGAATGTGGAACGCTACAACCATACTGAAAATCCTAGTTGAGATGATTCTGAAATCAAAGTGACGATGTTGATATTCAAGGAAATCAAGGCAATCGCTCACAACCCGGGCGCCCATTCCGTCTTAGATTCCTGAGGCCCCATTCGATTTACCAGCACCAGAAAAAGGCACCGGTCAACCAAGGAAAATCCTCAATACGCCCACAGCCCCCAAAAACAGACTTTTCACTTTTCACTATCCACTTTTCACTTCTCAGGCTTTTTCCCCATGCGTGGCGCACATGAGCGCGACCAATTCCATGATCTGCGGATAAGTTTTGAGTTTTGCCTCGCGGAGGTCGGCAAGCGGCATCCAATGGACTTCGGTAATGCCTTCGTTGAGCTGTGGGACGAGTTTGGGGCGGCCTTCAATGCTCATGCGGTACCAATGGGTGGTTTTGAACCGCCATTTTTCCCTTCTGTCGAAGATGTGGTAGGTACTGCGCAGTAGTTTTCCTACGCGGTGGTCGAGAATCCCGGTTTCTTCAGCGACTTCGCGCCACGCACCTTGTGGCGTGGCCTCGCCCTTTTCGAGTTTTCCTTTGGGAAGATCCCATTTTCCGTCGCGCACGATCATCAGCAGTTCGTCAAAATTGTTCACCACGAGTCCGCCGGCCGCTTTGATCGTTTTGAAAGCCTCGATATAGCGGGTCTCAAACGCCCGCATCTCCTCTTCTGTGTTGAACAACAGAATCAAATGCGCGCGACGCAAGGCTATCCGGGGATCCTGATGAATCCGCAGCAATTCCTTGCGCTTGAGTCCCGTGGCATCTGTGTAGAAGACTTGGTTCTGAAAAAACAATTCGCCGCAAAGCAGCCGCTCCTCGATCTGGGCCAAGGGTTGGACCTCAAATGTGAAGTGCGGGTTTTCATGCCGCAGTTCAAAGGAGATCGCAAAGTTGTCTGCAAATATTTTCATAATTTCGCCACCGCAAGATGGAAACTTCGACGACAAAAATCGCAGAGCAACTGTTAAAAATCAAAGCCGTTCAGCTCCGGCCTGAAAATCCTTATCGTTGGGCATCGGGTTGGCGGTCTCCCGTTTACTGCGATAACCGCCTGACGCTGTCATTTCCAGCTTTTCGCAGGGAAATCACGGACGCACTCGTGGAAATTATCCTAAAAAATTATCCACAGGCGACGGGTGTTGCCGGCGTAGCCACCGCTGGAATTCCGCAAGGAGCGTTGGTCGCTGATCGTCTTGGGCTTCCTTACATATATATAAGGTCTGAACCGAAGAAACATGGCATGGGCAATCAGATCGAAGGACGCCTGCAGCCGGAGTTGAATTACGTGGTGGTGGAAGACCTGATTTCGACAGGAGGAAGCAGTTTGGCAGCTGTGAAGGCATTGCGCGAGGCCGGAGGGAAGGCTGTCGGGATCGCTGCGATGTTTGACTATGGATTCCCGCATTCGGTGAATGCCTTTGCCGATGCCGATTTGGAATGCAATGCCATCGTGATGCTTGATGACCTTTTGGCAAAAGCGGTGGAAATCCACTATATTCAGCCCGGCGAAATGGAAGTGATCCAGTCGTGGCGGAAAGATCCCGTCGCTTGGACAGCAAAAATTGAAGCTGCAGCCCAATAAGGCTTTTTGTAAAATACTGTAAATGAATTGGATTCGATAATATGAGCGCGATTCAACTGAACGATTACCAAGAAATCCAGGACTGGGTTGTAGGCATCAATTCCTATGCTGGCGAAACCACCATCGAGGTCAAAGCCGCCGCAATCGTGCAGGTCTGCGAAATTTTGAAAGAAAAATTCGATTTCAATTACTTGGCCGACATCACCGCCATCGACTATTATGTGGATGGCGACCGTTTTGGTGTAGCCTATAATTTGGTGAGCCTCGCCGGCAAAAAGCGTTTGCGCATTCTGGCCCGCCTTCCAGAGCACGAACCAACGATTCCTACCGTTGTAAAGGTCTGGCAAGCAGCCAATTGGTTTGAACGCGAATGCTGGGACATGATGGGCATCAAATTCCAAGGTCACCCTGACCTTCGCCGCATCTACATGCCCGAAGACTTTGAATATTTCCCGCTTCGCAAGGAATTCCCCTTGATTGGCATCCCAGGCAGCATTCAGGTTCCAACGCCTGATGGGCCGAAGGAGTACAAATAAGGAGCAGAATTGTCTGAATCAGAATTTACAGAATTTGCAGAATTTTCGGAATCCTGCAGGATTCTGAATGTAGAAAGTGTCTGTTTTGTGAGTACACTTTGTCCAGCTAGCCACAAAAAATTCTGTTCATTCTGCAAATTCTGAGAGTTCTGATCAAGAATGGAACAGTTGTTGATAAGTCCTGTTATTGAAATTCTGCTGAATTTCATGTAACTTCGGGACTGTTTGAATAATTTCACGATTGGAATGAGGCATTATCTACTTATACCATTAGTCTTGGGGCTATCCTTGGTATTGCCTGCAACCATTGATATTTCTGCGCAAGCGCAAGATGACCTGAAGGTTATCTTGGTGGATCTCAACGTCAAAAATCCGGCTGATGCTGGGAAATGCTACGGCAATTCCTTTGATTCTAAGCGCGTTGAGCTTTCGCTTGACATGGATGACCCACTCAATACGCTGGAAGACTTCGCCATGATGGAGGATCCCTTGGAGGGTCCTGACTGCTTTATGCCTGAATTGAAGGTGATCTTCCGTGAATACACCTACGTTTTCAGCATGTATTGCACGGCGGTCAAGAAATATGGCAATTCTGCGCCTTTTATTCCTTCTGCAAAGGCCCTGAAGCCTGACGTGGAAATGACGGAATCCGTTGTGGAACTCTTGGATGATCTCCGCAAAAAGCATTTTGGAACCTCTGTGGACCCCAAGATTGCCGCTGTTTTCAACAAACCGATCAAAATTGAAGACGAAAAAATCGACGACTCCGACCTTTTCAAGGAGGATGACGACGACAAAGACATCGAAAAGGATGCCCTCGACAAAGAAGGCTGGTTCGACAAAGTCAAGGATCCGACACTGGAGGAAGACGAAACTCCAGAGGATGACGGAGACAATTGACCCTCTGAAGAATGAGAAATTAGAAATTAGAAATGAAAAATGGGTGTTGTATTCGTACGACACCCATTTTTCATTCTTCATTGCTCATTTAGCTTCGCTGAATGCTCCGCAATTCTCATTTCTCATTTCTCATTTCTCATTTCTAATTGCTAACTGCTCATCGCCAGCAAGTACATCACGGCCATTCGCACAGCAACGCCGTTTTCTACTTGATCCAGAATGATCGCTTGGTCGCAATCGGCCACTTCGGCAGAAATTTCCACGCCGCGGTTGATCGGGCCCGGGTGCATGACCACCAATTTTTTCTTGGCAGCTTGGAGGCGCTCCATCGTCAGGCCGTATTGCATGCTGTATTCGCGGAGCGTCGGAAAATACCGCACATCTTGTCGCTCGAGTTGAATGCGCAGCATGTTGACGGCGTCGGCCCAGTCCAAAGTTTCCTTCAAATCATAACTCACCTCGACACCCAATTCGTGGATGTGCTTGGGAATCAGTGTCGGCGGCCCGCAGACGCGCACATGGGCGCCAAGTTTCTGCAGCGCAAAAATGTTGCTCAGCGCGACCCGGCTGTGCAGGATATCACCGATGATCGCAACATTCAAGCCCTTCAATTCGCCGAATTTTTCCTGCAAAGAGAAGCAATCCAGCAAAGCTTGCGTCGGGTGCTCATGTGCGCCATCGCCGGCATTGATGATCTTGGCATCGATGTGCCGGCTCAAAAAGATCGGCGCACCTGCATTGGAATGGCGCATCACGATCATGTCGACCTTCATCGCCAGGATGTTGTTGACGGTATCCAGCAAGGTTTCCCCCTTTTTGACGCTGCTGCTGCTTGCAGAGAAGTTGATGATATCCGCAGAAAGCCGCTTCTGTGCCAGCTCAAAGGAGATTCTCGTCCGCGTCGAATTCTCGAAAAAGAGATTCGCCACGGTCACATCCCGCAAGGAAGGTACCTTTTTGATCGGCCGGTTGATCACATCCTTGAATTCTTGCGCCGTCTTGAGGATCAGCCCAATGTCTTCGGCGGTGATGCCTTGGATGCCTAATAGATGTTTGGAGCTCAGCATTTATCGCGATTCAATTCTCACACTGTCTTCGCCGCCACTTTCTTTGAGGCGAACAATTACTTTTTCTGAGGGCAGGGCATCGACGGTGATGCCGGTATAACGTGCCTCGACGGGCAATTCACGTTGACGGTTGCGGTCCACGAGCACGAGCAATTCGACGGCGCTTGGCCTTCCGAAGGCAAGCATCGCGTCCATCGCTGCCCGGATGGTGCGTCCTGTATATAAAACGTCATCGATCAGAATGACGCGTTTGCCTTCGACCAAAAAGTCCACCTTGGTGGCATTGGCGAGGAGCGGGGAGGCGTGTCGGCGAACATCGTCACGGAAAAAAGTCACGTCCAATTCGCCGTAGGGGAGTTTTGCCTCGGGCAACAATTGCTGCAAGAGCCCGTGCATGCGGCGGCCCAAATAGACGCCGCGTGGCTGAATGGCGAGCATTGCGCTGTTTTTGAAGTCGATGTGGTGCTCGATCAACTGATGGCAAAGGCGCAGCAGGGTAACATCGAGTTGCCCAGGCAGGAAAAGGTCTAGAATCTGCGTTGGAGGGGTGCTATCCATGTTTTGCGTTGTCTGCAAGTTGGAGAATATGCTCGAATTCATTCGAAGTCACCGGCTGAACCGATAGTCGGCTGATCCGCAAAAGTACCATTTCTGCTAATTGGGGATCGGTTTTGATTTCGTCCAAAGTCACGTGACGCGCGAGCAAGCGTTCAGGAGCGATGCGCACTGCCACCCAACGCTCATCGTCCGTACTCGGATCCTGATAGGCGGCTGTGACGATGCGCACGACACCGACGATGGCACGTTCCTTCCCGGAATAATACATCAGCGCGAGATCGCCTACGGCCATGGCTTTCAGGTGATTGCGCGCAGCATAGTTCCTCACCCCATCCCAATGGGATTGCCCTTCGCGTTGGAGATCTTCCCAAGAAAAGGCTTCGGGTTCAGTTTTCAGCAACCAGTAATGCATTATGCAATAAAAATTGGGCTGCAATTTGCCGAAAAAAAAGGCGACAAACATCAGAAAATCGATGGGTTACCTTTTGGTCATAAGCGGAATTAACCCTAGATTTGAAATCTTTTTCAGCGGAATGCGTCAATTTAATCGGATTTTAGGTTTTGTAGCGGTGAGCTTCGTGCTGCTCTTCCTCGGAAGGGTCAGCAAGACGAGCTTGTACACCGTCTATTTCAAAACCATCGCCGAGGTTGAAATTCGCAATTCGCAGGCACTGGATTTTGGTGACGCCCATTTCGACATTGCATCCTCCAAAGAAGTTGGAAGCGAAGGGAATGTTGTTGTTGGCGGTTCTGCAGCCTTTTTTGCATGTTTTAAGTTTTCCGAATTCCATTCGCCAAATCAATCCTCAGGCTCCATTGCTTCACAGGCGGTCCCAACCTTGGGTTTGCGCTGCTTTATGGATGTCGCACCACGCGCTCCCGGCGCCTGACAAACCAACGTTCACCCTCACAGCTTTGTGATGTACCACTTCGACCTTCCCATGGTCGCTTCAGATGATTTTTCTTAGCATTGAATATATAGCTATCTGTTTTCTAAACTCAAATGAGAAATAAGAATACCATTATCGCATTGCTGGTGATTTTCACCGGGATATGCTTGTTCAACCTCTTCATGACCTATCGGGCGTTTAGCATGGAAGCGCAGCTGAATGCAGCAACCCCCGAGCAGGCAGAGGCCATGCGCCGCGAGGAAGGTTTCAAAGAGGACTATGACTATGCCCAACGCAACGCTTTCTCGCTCGGATTGGACCTTCAAGGTGGTCTTTTCGTGACTTTGGAAGTTGGTGTTGAGGACATCTTGCGTGAATATGCTGGTGCTACCGGCATTTCTGACCCTGACTTCGAAGTCGCACTCAAGGCGGCAATCGAAGAAAAGATCACAAGTCAAGAAGACCTTGTGGAATTGTTCCACAAGAACCTGATTGCCGTTTACGACAAAGCCAATCGCCCAAAGCCTGTCATGCAGGGTTCCGGCGAATCGATCCTTTTGGCACGTTACTTCGCAAGTCAGGCCCGTGGCATCAACGCCAATGACGCCGACGAAAAGGTAAAAGCCAAGTTGAAAGGCGATACCGAGGCTGCAATCGAAAACACGTATACGATCATCCGTAGCCGTATTGACCAATTTGGTGTGAGCTCACCCAACTTGCAATTGCAGGCAGGAACGGGCCGCATCTTGTTGGAACTTCCTGGTGTGAAAGATCCAGACCGTGTGAAGAAATTGCTGCGCAACTCTGCAAAGCTGGAATTCCGCGAGACGGTTGCTTACAATGATGCATTGCCAACGCTGAACGAAGTCGACCGTTTGGTCAAGCGTATCATGGACCGCGAAGCCGGCATTACACCTGTTGCAGAAGTTGACACTACCGCCAATGACAGCAGTGCAACTGCCGCCACCGACGACAGCACCAAAACCGTTGCAGCAAGTGGCGACACGGCAAAAAGCAGCATCGATGACCTGTTCAATGGCAAGACCGACTCCGCAACAGCATCTTCGGACTCTGCAGGTGATTCAGCCAATGCAACAGCCGATGCTTCCAAAGACTTGGAAAAATTCAAGAAGGAACACCCATTTTTGGCTTTGTTTGACTTGACCATGCAAATGCAAGGTGACAAGCCATTGATCGGTGTCGTTTCTTTGGGCGATACAGCTACGATGAACAAGTGGCTGAATCACCCTGAAGTTCGCGCCATCATGCCTTACTATGTGAAGTTCCTCTGGGAAGCCAAAGTCGATACCGACCGTGGCGCAGAGTACAAAAACAAATTGGGTTTGATCGCGATTGCCAGCAACCCAGAAGACAAGGCTAAGTTGGAAGGCAACGTAGTGGTAGACGCACGTCAAGACTACGAGCCAAATTCGACCAATCCGATGGTGTCCATGAACATGAACGCCGAAGGCGGTACCATCTGGCAAAAGATTACCCAAGACAACTTGGGCAAATGCGTGGCCATCGTGCTTGACAACTATGTTCAGACTTATCCAACGATCCAAAGCGTGATCAGCGGTGGTCGTTCACAAATCACGGGTAACTTCACCGTCGATGAAGCCAAAGACCTTGCAAACTTGCTCAAAGCAGGTGCGCTTCCTGTCAAGGCGAAAATCCTCGGTGACTCGCAAGTGGGTCCTACGATGGGTGCTGAAAACCTGAACAAAGGTTTGATCTCCTTTGTGGTTGCATTCTTCGCGGTGATTGCCTTCATGGGCTTCTACTACCGCGGCGCTGGTATGGTGGCCAACATCGCGTTGATCATCAACTTGCTGTACATCTTCGGTGTATCTGCTGCATTGGGTGTCGTCTTTACGCTGCCTGGCCTCGCGGCTGTGGTTTTGACCATGGGTATGGCGGTGGATGCTAACGTGCTTGTTTTCGAACGTATTCGTGAGGAAATGACGCATGGCAAAGGCCACAAGGCAGCTGTGCAAGCAGGTTTCAAGAATGCATTCAGCACTGTGATGGACTCCAACATCACCACTTTCCTCACCGGTTTGATCTTGTTCTGGTTCGGTATCGGCCCAATCGCTGGTTTCGCGGTGAACTTGATGATTGGTATCGTGACTTCCTTGATCTGCGCACTTTTCATTACACGTATCATTGTTGAGTACTTCGGTGAGCGTTTGCCAAATGGTCTGAAATTCGGTACTGATTTTACGATCAATATCTTCAACCACGTGAAGATCAAGATGACACAACGGAAGAAGTTCTTCTATGGTTTCTCCGGGGTCTTGACGGGTCTTTGCATCTTGAGCGTTGTCGTTTTCGGCTTCCGCACCGGTGTCGAATTTGACGGTGGCCGTCAGGTCAAAATTGAATTCGCATCCGCAGTGAGCACAGAAACGATCCGTGGTCCATTGACAGCTGCGTTTGACAACAAAGCTCCGCTGATTCGTGAAATCTCCGGTTCCAATACGATGTTGATCACGACCAGCTACAAAAGCGATGATCCTGCTGGCTCACAAGTGGTCAATGATGAAATCTTGAATGTCATCAAAACCGCTGCTCCTGGTTCAGAGCCTAAGATCATCGAAAGCGTGGTCGTCGGTCCTGCTGTGGCTAGCGATATCAAGAAAAGTGCAGTTTTGTCAGTTGGTTTCTCCCTCTTGGCGATCTTCCTCTACATCTTGTTCCGTTTCCGCAGGTATCAATACTCCATCGGTGCATTGGCAGCCTTGGTGCATGACGTGGCAGTGACCATGGGCTTCTTCTCCTTCTTCGGACACTTTGATGGCATCCTGCCTTTCTCCTTGGAGATTGATCAGGCCTTCATCGCGGCGATCTTGACGGTGATTGGTTTCTCAATCAACGACACCGTGATCGTGTTTGACCGTATCAGGGAAAACCTGGCGGAGATGAAGTCGTCTTCCTTGAGCACGATTTACAACGAAGCGATCGACCGTACCTTTAGCCGTACGATCATCACCTCCGGTACCGTGTTGCTCACGATCTTGGTGATGTTCTTCTTCGGTGGGGACGTGATCCGCGGGTTCATGTTTGCATTGTTGATCGGTATCGGTGTCGGTACCTATTCTTCGATCTTCGTGGCGAGCCCGATTGCTTATGACATGATCCGTGCAGTGGAAGGTGAGAACCGCGAGAAAATCAAAGCTCCGGCTCCTGCTCCAAAGCTGTAAGGAAATATTACTTGTTAAAAAGCCCCTACAGCTGCATGTTGTAGGGGCTTTTTACTTCTATCTGCAATCTTGTCAGGTAGATTCGGCGATGTTGGCGGATCATTGTCCTATTTTGGCGAACTTTGAACTGCGGCACCACCTTTGTTGCTTTTGCCAAGCTTGCCATGACACTCTGTTGCAAGCCAAGAATTTGATTTGATTTCGAATGGAAAATATACGACTCGCAGACGCATCCTTTGTCGACAGTGACTTCCCCATGCTCACCGAAGCCGAGGAAAAAAGCATGTTGGCCGAGCAGGTGCCTGAATATCTGGGGATTTTGCCCTTGAAAAACACCGTCCTCTACCCTGGCGTTGTCATTCCGATTACCGTTGGAAGAGACAAATCGATTGCCTTGGTAAAGGAGGCCTATGCGACCAAGGACCGTGTTGTGGGTGTAATTGCCCAACGCAACATGCATATCGAGGATCCGGAGCCGACGGACATGCATCGTTTTGGAACGATGGCGCGCATTCTCAAACTCATTCGCATGCCGGATGGAAGCATAACCATCGTGATTCAAGGCCGAGCACGGTTCGAAGTGGTCGAGTTTGTGCAGGAGGACCCTTATTTCAAGGCACGGGTCAACAAGCTGCAAGAAGAATATCCGACCAAAAAGGAAGCGCAGGCTTTGATGCGTAGCCTCAAGCGGCAGGCCCAGCAGATTATTGAGATCAGTCCCAATATTCCGACCGAGGCCCAAGTGGTCTTGCAAAACATTTCAGGTCTCACTTTCCTCGTTTATTTCATCGTCTCCAACCTGAATCTCGAAGTTACCGAGAAGCAGCAGGTGCTGGAAATGAACTCCTTGCTCGAAAAGGGCCAACAAGTTCTCGGATTCATGGGCAAGGAATTGGCCATTCTGGAACTGAGCGAACAAATTCATAGCAAGGTTCGAACCGATCTCGATAAGCAACAACGCGAATACTTCCTCCGGCAGCAGATCAAGGCCATTCACGACGAATTGGGTGAAGGCGGCTCCGAAGGCGATATCGAAACGCTGCGCAAGCGCGCTTCTGAAAAAGTTTGGCCCAAGCGCGTGCAAGAAGTCTTTGACAAGGAGATTTCCAAGCTCGCACGCATGAATCCCATGCAGCCCGATCATGGTGTCGTGCTGAATTATTTGGACTGGATGCTGGACATGCCTTGGCAAAAATATTCCGAGGATGTTTTTGACTTCCCGCGCACACGGGAGATTCTGGAAAATGACCATTACGGGCTGGAAAAAGTCAAGGAACGTATTGTCGAATTCCTCGCGGTTTTGAAGCTCAAAGCCGACAAAAAAGCCCCGATCCTTTGTTTTTACGGCCCTCCCGGGGTTGGAAAAACCTCGTTGGGCAAGTCGATTGCGAGTTCGTTGGGCCGCGAATTTGTGCGTATTTCGCTCGGCGGATTGCGTGACGAGGCGGAGATTCGTGGCCACCGCCGCACGTACATCGGCGCGATGCCCGGTCGCATTATCCAAGGTCTCAAGAAAGCGAAAACCAGCAATCCGGTTTTTATGCTCGACGAGATTGACAAAGTGGGAAATGACTTTCGCGGCGATCCGTCTTCTGCTTTGCTGGAAGTGCTTGATCCAGAACAGAATGATTCGTTTCAAGACCATTTTCTGGAAGTGGAATACGACCTCTCGCAGGTGATGTTCATTGCCACGGCAAATTCCTTGGCTACGATCCACCCCGCATTGCGCGACCGCATGGAGATCATCGAGATCAATGGCTATTCGATCGAGGAGAAGATGGAAATTGCCAAGCGGCACTTGATTCCCCGGGCAAGAAAGGACCATGGATTGAAGGCAAGTCAGCTCAAAATTGCTGATACAGCCTTGCGCCGCATCATCGAAGGCCATACCCGCGAATCAGGCGTACGCAACCTCGCCCAAAAAATCGCAAGCGTGTGTCGGGCCACCGCGAAAAAGATTGTCGTGGACGCATTGCCAAGCGTTTCTGTCAAACCCAACGACATCGAATCCTACCTGGGCGTGTCGCATTTGGAGAATGACACGTATCAGAAGATCACTTCGCCGGGCTTTTCCATCGGATTGGCTTGGACCCCCACGGGCGGTGACATCCTTTTTATAGAAACCTCGCTGAGTCGCGGCAATGGCCAATTGACGACGACCGGACAGCTTGGAGATGTCATGAAGGAGTCCGCCATTTTGGCACATAAGTATCTGAAAGCCCATAGCAAGCAACTCGGGATTGAGCACGAATTGTTCAACCATTGGGATTTGCATATCCACTTTCCGGCTGGCGGAACGCCCAAGGATGGTCCTTCGGCAGGTATTTCCATCATGTCGGCCATCGCAAGTGCCTACACCCAACGCAAAGTCGCCCAAAAATTGGCGATGACCGGTGAAATCACGTTGCGCGGAAAGGTCCTGCCGGTAGGAGGCATCAAGGAAAAGGTGCTCGCAGCCAAACGCGCCGGCATCAAAACGCTTTTGCTCTGCAAGGTCAATAAAAAGGATGTCGAGGAGATCAATCAGGATTATATCCAGGATCTCAACATCATCTATGTCGAGCGGATGGACGAGGTTTTGGAACATGCCTTGGAAAAGACCCGTGTCCCTGACGCGTTGGACTTGATGGAGCCCGTGCGCGAGGCGCGCAAGCGCAAACAGCACCGCGACGATGCCGAATTGGGGTTGATGGTCAGGCATTGACCGCCTCCCTAAACCCGCTCCTTCACCAAAATGCTTTGAACATCCATTTGGATGATCTCACCGAGTTGGGCGAGTGATTTATGAAATGGTCCATCCAATTCGTTGGTTTTCAGCCCACGGATGCGTTTGAACACAATCTCTTGCAATTTGGAAAGGTCGGGTTCGATGCCGATCGGGCGAATCACTTCGAGCACCTGCCGAATGTTGACGAGCGCCTCTTCGCGGTTGGTGCGGGAAGGAATGCTCTCTGCCAATCTGCGCAAACGGTGCCCTGCCTTGTACCGGAATTTCTCAACATCGATCTGAATATTCCATTTTTCCAGTTCCTGAACGCGGTTTTTGAGTTTGCGAATGGAAATGCGGCGATCCGAGTCCTCAAAAAGTGCTTCCAAGTCGCTGTTCAACACCTGCTCCAAATTGCGACGCAGGATTTCCGGAACTTCAAGCCCCGAATCGCGCATCACATTCATCAGGTTGTAATTGCGGTTGTTGATTTTCTGGTAAGAAATGCTCGCCTGCGTCAATTCTTCCTTCAAAATCGCATTCAGCAGGTTGAATTGCTCGTCTTTGAACATGTCAAAAAAGGCAAACGTGCGCTGATTGGGGATGGTATGCAGCAATTCGATGACGGCGCTGAGGTTGCTGCGATCGAATGCCTTTTTGAGATGTGCTGCAAATTCGCGGTATTGTTCCGTGGCCCATTCTCCGAAGGTATGCCCGATCACATGGTGTTGCCCAAGGTACAAAACCACGAAGCTGAACGTTTCCTCGTACAACGTCACCTTCGAGCGCACGCGTGTAACGCCGAGCGCGAGGCGCTGTGTACCAGCATTGTAGCGTTCAAATTCCTCGCTTTCGCATTCGTAGTTGAGCACCTCCTGCTTTTCGCCATCCTCACTGAAAATCGAACGCAAGGCATAGTGCATCCCGACTTGCGTAAGATTCAAGCGGGCAGGGGAGACGTATTGCGCGTAAACTTCACGGGCATTGGCAAATTGCGGCATGTTGCTCGGGGCAGCCTCCAATTGTCGCAAAAATTCGGTTTCGAGATCCACACCAAAGTAGAATTCAGCCAATTGAATCCCGCGGTTGGCATATTGCAGAATTTGGACCGGTTCGATGCCTGAGATTTCGTCAAAAAACCAGCCGCAACTCGTGAACATGTACAGGGATTGCCGTTGCATTTCAAGCAGTCCCAGAATATGCGTTTTGGCTTTTGCCGAGTGTTCGCCCGGCACGTAGGCGCGCAAAAAGGCCTTCGCCCGCTGAATACTGCGTTTCAAAGGAACTTTGACATATTCATTGCGCAAGGCCCAGCAGTTGGGATGGTAATGCGCCATTTCGACTTCGTAAATCGCGGCAAACTGATTGCGGAGCCAATCCAAAGCCTCGCGCAGCGGCTTCCGCCATTCCTGCGTCCAACCCGCCTGACCGCCGGTATTGCAACCGCAATTGCTGCGCCAACGCTCGACGCCGTGCTCGCAACTCCACGAACTGTTTTCGACGATTTCGACCTCATATTCGACTTCCGCGAGGCTCAGGAATTGGGCATAATTGGTGAGTTTGACCTTCGAATGCGTTTCAATATAGTTCATCGCAAAGGCCAATGCCATGTCGCCGTTGCGGTGATGATGACCAAAAGTTTCGCCATCGGTCGCAATATGCACGAGTTGCGGGTCTTTCAAATCCGGGTCAAACCCATTCAAAAGGCTCTCAGCAAAGCGTTTTCCATCCTGCAAAATGCCGCCAAAAGCCACCATTTGGGAACGGTCGCCATCGTAGAAAAACAAGTAAATGGTCTTTCCAGAAGGTAGGCGACACAGGTAGGGACGCTGCGTTTCAATACCCAGTGTCCAGGTTTTGGTTCCGATTTTGCGGAAATGTTTGCCCTGTCTCGGTGCCAAAACGGTGAATTCAATCCCCTGTTCAGCAAGCACTTCCAAGGTTTCTGTATCCACTGCGGTTTCTGCGAGCCACATGCCTTTGGCGGGCCTTCCAAAGCGTCTTTCGAAGTCTTGCAAGCCCCAATTCACCTGCGTTTCCTTGTCGCGGCGGTTGGCGAGGGGCATGATCATGTGGTTGTAAACCTGCGCCATCGCCGAACCGTGGCCACCAAAATGCTTCTGACTTTGTTTGTCGGCGTCCAATATCGCTTGATAAATGTCCGGCCGCTTTTGCTCCATCCAGCTCAGCAAGGTTGGCCCGAAATTGAAGCTCATCTTGGCGTAGTTGTTCCGGATGTCGACGATGCGCCCTTTTTCATTCAGAATGCGGGAAACCGCGTTGGGACCGTAACATTCGTCGGTAATACGCTCATTCCAGTCATGCCAAGGCCGGGCGGATTCCTGTACCTCAATCTGCTCTAGCCAGGCATTTTCGCGGGGCGGCTGATAAAAATGGCCGTGGATGCAGATGTATTTCATGCGTTGCGACGGTAAATGATGATGCCCAAAGGCGGCAAATTGAGTTCGAGCGACTGCGGATGCCCGTGGGATGGAATCGGTTTGCTTTTGGCACTCACGAGAATGCTGTAATTCGATCCAAAAAACTTCGAATCGTCACTGTTCAAAGCCAAGTTCCATTCGCCAGCGGCATGAATACCGATGCGGTATTTGTCGTGGGGTCTTGGCGTGAGATTGATGACTACCAACAGGTCGTCCTTTTCGTTCAACCCACGCCTGATGAATGCCAAGACGCTGTTTTCATGGTCGGCATGGTCGATCCACAACATTCCTTCGCTCTCGAATCCGCGTTCATACATTGCAGGTGCGCTGCTGTACAAGGTGTTGAGCGCTTTGACCCAGCGGCTCACACCTTGGTGCGGGGCGTGTTGCAGCAAATCCCAATGCAGGCTGTCATCCGCCACCCATTCGCTTGTTTGGCCGATTTCGGAGCCCATGAACAGCAATTTTGTCCCGGGATGCGTGTACATCCAGCCGTAAAGCAGGCGCAGATTGGCGAAGCGTTGCCATTCGTCGCCCGGCATGCGCCCGATCAGCGGCCCTTTTCCATGAACGACCTCGTCGTGGGAGAGGGGCAACATGAAATTTTCGGTGAAGGCGTACGTCAGGCTCTGTGTGAGTTCGTTTTGGTGGTATTTGCGGTAAATCGGATCGTGCTTGAAATATTCCAGGGTGTCATTCATCCAGCCCATCATCCATTTCATGCCAAAGCCCAATCCACCGAGAAATGTCGGACGGGAAACCAGCGGCCAAGAGGTACTTTCCTCTGCAATCATTTGAATGTCAGGGAATCGGGCATAGACAGCTTCGTTCAATTCCCGCAGCAACGAAACGGCTTCCAGGTTTTCGCGGCCGCCATATTGATTGGGAATCCATTCGCCGGCATTCCTGGAATAATCGAGGTAAAGCATGGAAGCCACCGCATCGACGCGGATGCCGTCGGCATGGTAGTTGCCCAACCAAAAAATCGCCGAACTGATCAAAAACGAACGCACCTCATTCCGCCCGTAATTGAAAATATAGCTTTTCCAGTCGGGATGGAAACCTTTGCGCGGGTCCTCGTGCTCGTACAAGGCTGTGCCGTCGAATCGGTAAAGCCCATGGGCATCACCCGGAAAATGGCTCGGTACCCAGTCCAAAATCACGCCAATCCCTTCATTGTGAAAGGCTTCGACCAAGTGCATATAGTCTTGCGGAGTCCCAAATCGTGAGGTGGGCGCAAAATAGCCCAATCCCTGATAGCCCCAAGATCCGCCAAACGGATGCTCCATCACCGGCATGAATTCCACGTGCGTGAAGCCCATTTCCTTGACGTAGGGCACCAATTCCGCCGCCAATTCCGCGTAGGTCAAGGAGCGCATGCCTTCCTCGACTTTGCGTTTCCAACTTGCCAAATGCACCTCATACACCGAAAACGGGCGGTTCAGCGCATTGGCTTGACTGCGGGTTTGCATCCAATGTTGGTCGTTCCATTCATGCTGAATGTCCCAGACCACGCTCGCTGTCCTTGGCGGAATTTCCCAGTAGTAGGCGAATGGATCGGCTTTTTCATGTTGTTGGCCATCTACTTTGCTGAGAATGTGGTATTTGTAGGCTTCGCCGTTCCCGATTCCAGGAATAAATCCTTCCCAAATACCAGACCCATCCCACCGTGGATACAGCGGATGCTCATGTGCCAACCAGAAATTGAAATTTCCGATGACGGTGACCCGTTCCGCATTCGGTGCCCAAACGGCAAATTGAACGCCTTTTTGACCATCGACCTCGATCAAGTGGCTGCCCAGCTTCAAATGAAGGTCGTAGTGCTTTCCAGTCCTGAAAAGCGCGATGTCTTCGTCACTGAAGAGGCTATGCGCCAAGACGTTGGGGCGATTCGAATCAGTCATTGTTCAAAATTTGGTTGAGACCTTTGAGCGGAATAATCACCCAATCCGGGCGGCTGTTGAGCTCGTAACCGAGCTCATAAATCGCCTTTTCAAAGATGTGGTAACGCAAGAGGAAATCGATTTCCTGATAATAGCCGATGTTGAGTCCGTTGTCGAATGCGGTATTCAAATAAGTATCAAGGAACACGGCGACAATCGCACGGTAGTACCTGCCGCCGGCTTCGGCCAGATTTTCTTCAGACATTTTGAAGTTGTGGTCCCCAAAAATGGTGGCAAAAACTGCATAATGAAACGAACGGATCAACCCTGCGACATCCTTGAGCGGCGAATGTTTGACCTTGCGGTCACGGATCGTTGCTTCCGGTTCGCCTTCAAAATCAAGGAAATAGAAGTCTTCTTCGGTACGCAGGATCTGCCCCAAGTGAAAGTCGCCGTGGATACGAATCCGCGAACTGTTCAAATGGGATTCGTCAAAACTGAGAATGCGGTTTTTGACTTCGACCTTGCGGGCAAGGAATTCTTCGGCATAGACCCGCGCCTGCGGGGAAAGGTTGGGCATCACGCTTTCCATCGTCGTGATGCGGTGGTCGAGCATGTACAAAATGCGGTTCAGCAACCAAACCTTGTAGTCTTCGGAGTAGGGGATCGGCGTAAAAGCCGTGTCACTGCGATCCAAAAACAAGGCCAAATGCAGTTCGACGGTACGTTTTGCCAGCAATTGCAAGGCCTGAATGGTGTCCTCGCCGATCAAGGCCGGGTAAGGCTCAGGCAACTTGCTTGCATTCAGCGGCTTGTAAAGCGGGACTTTGGCAAGGTCGGTCGCGGCCAATCCTGAAGCTTGCAACCTGCGAAAATAGGCTTCGACACGCCCCAGAAAATACGGCCACGCATCTCCCTGATTGTCAACCTTCAACTGCATCAGGCCGAGGGTGACTTTGTAGAAGCCGGGTTTGTTCCACGTCACCGATCCGCAATAGGCGGGAGTATTGTGGAAACCTGTTTTTCTGAGAGAAAGCGGCTCACCTCAAAGTCTGGATTAAGGCCGCGGTAGAGTTTGCGGTAAATCTTGAGGTAATATTTGTCGTTGAAGACGATGGTCGAATTGCTTTGCTCGGCATTCAACAGCCTGGAAACCAATTCTTCGCCGGGTTTCCAAGTGAGCGCACTACCGCGTTCCATATCCAAGGTGCCTGCGCCAACGTCGAGTTTGAGGTTCTCCTGCACATTGCGAAAAAGCCCTTCCCGAATCACTGGAACATGCAAAGCATCCACGAGCCAGCCTTTGTTGCCGTTGACATCGAGGTTGGCGATCAGGCCTTCGGGCTCGAAGTCCTCGCGCATCCTGAAACTCAACGGGAGCAAATAGGTATCCGAATTCGAAGTCTGAAACGTGACCTCGATCATGAGCAAATGCACCAATTCACCACCGAAGGAATACTTCAGGTGAATTTCGATCTCATGTTTTTTGATGTTGGCGCTTTTGGCTCCAAACCAGCGGCGCGTCATCAGGAAGTCCGGCAGGACTTTATCCACCAAGTGCTTCCGCAATCGGCTGTCTTCCAGGAAGCTGCTCCAGCTGTGGGTGGTTTTCAGATCTACCATTTTGAGTGAGTGATTTCAGTTGAAACAAATGAAAGGGGAGTGCATGGGGATTCAATTCGACGTAATTCCACTCTTGATCCCAGCGGTAAGTGTTGCCAGTGAGCAGGTCGTGGGCCTGAAAAGCTTGCCCGGGACGTAATCCGATGAGATTCAGCGGGACTTGCACCCAACCCGATTGCACATAATGCGGATCCAGGCTTACGACCATCAACAGGGTATTTCCCGTGGCCGCATCGTGTTTGCAATACGCGATAATGTGCTCATTTTCAATGCTGCAAAATTGCAGGTTGTGCATGCGGTGAAACGCGGGATTGGCTTTGCGCGCTGCATTCACCTTGGTCATCACATACGTCAGGCGGTTGCGTTTTTCCCAATCCCAATTGCGGATTTCGTATTTCTCCGAATCCCAATATTCCTCGCGACCCGGCACGGCCTCATGCACAAGATATTCATAGACAGGTCCGTACATGCCGTAATTGCTTGACATTGTTGCCGCCATGAAATAGCGCACCAAGTAAATGGCCTCGTTGCCGTTTTGCAGGTGCCAAGGCAAAATGTCGGGCGTATTCGGCCAAAAATTCGCGCGAAAATACTCCTTGCCCGGGCCTTGTGTGAGTTCGGTGAGGTAATCGGTGAGCTCGCGTTTGCTTACCCGCCATGTATAATAGGAGTAGGACTGCGAAAATCCGGCCTTGGCCAATTCGTGCATGACCTTGGGCCGGGTAAATGCTTCCGACAGAAAAATCACGCCCGGATCGACTTTGTGCGCCTCCGCAATCACCCATTCCCAGAAACGGTAGGGCTTGGTATGCGGATTGTCGATGCGGAAAATGCGGACTCCTTGCTGCATCCAATAATGAATCACGCCCCAAAGCGCGTCCCAGAGGTTTTTCCAGTCCTCGGTCTCGAAGTAAATCGGAAGGATGTCCTGATACTTTTTCGGCGGATTTTCGGCGTATTGCACGCTGCCGTCGGGGCGCCACTTGAACCATTGCGGATGTTCCTTGACCCAAGGATGCTCCGGCGCGCACTGAAACGCGATGTCCATCGCCATTTCAAGCCCATGGGCTTCAGCATCAGCGATCAGGGCTTTGAAATCTTCCAGCGTTCCCAGCGCGGGCAGGATGTCCGTATGCCCGCCTTCGCTTGCGCCCACGCCCCAGCAGGAGCCGGGTTCGTCGGGGCCGGCAGTCAATGAATTGTTTTTCCCCTTCCGGAAACCGCGCCCAATCGGATGAATCGGCGGCAAATACAGCACGTCAAAACCGAACTCCTGCAAGCGCGGCAGCAGCTTTTGCACATCTTTAAATGTGCCATGCTGACCCGGTTCGCGCGAAGCTGACCTTGGAAAAAGCTCGTACCAAGCGCTGAATTCGGCTTTTTGACGGTCTACCCAGAGCTTGCGCACAGGGTATTCCACCGGCCAAGCTTGCTTGGGGTATTGAAGGAAAAGCGCATGCAATTCGTCGGACAAGGCTGCGGTGACTGCCGCTTCATAGCTTTCAGAATCGGCAAACAAAGCCTTCCATTGGACCAAAATCGCCTTTTCTGCGACTTCTACGAATCCGAGCAAATGGTCCAGATGCTGTATGCCATCGAGCAATTCGACGTTGACGTGTTGCCCGCCTTCGACCTTGCGACCGAGTTCGTGTTGCCAATTGAGGGCATGATCGACCCAGCCCATGGCCTTGTATTCGTATTCGCCAACTTGATCCAGGTCGAATGCAGCTTCCCAGCGGTCATTCACGAGGTGAATGAGCTGTACGCTGCTCCAGTTGCCTTGGCCGCCATGGCGGTAGAGGAGGTGGCCGTTGACCACGTCATGGCCATCGCCAAACAGGTCGACTTGCACGACAAATCGGTCACCGACAACGCGTTTGACCAAAAACCGCCCGCCATCGACTTCGGGGCTTAGATTTTCCAGGATGACCCTGCTTTGGGACATAATTTCAATGAATAAGTGTCATTCGGACACTAAGATAGGGAAAAACTGAATGAATGCCCGTTGAAAATGGACGAGGTTGGTTTACAGGCACTCTTTTTGGAGAAAATTTCGCGTATTAGATCATAAAACAAGTTGATGGAAGAGATATGGAAGTTGGATGCTGAGGAGCAGCTTTTGATTGCCAAGGCGATTTTGGAAAGAGCTGAGGATTCTGGGATGCCCCATTCCATTGAATTTGAAGAGGAACAGATTTGGTACCAAAACTTGCTTGCGCGCCAAGAAAAAGCGCCCAAAAACGTTGTTCCTTGGGAGGAGATGAAATCAAGGATTCGTGGTCGGATATGATCTACGAGGTTCAAGATCGTCTGCTCGAACAACGACTGATAGAAGCCAAATAGAATTCAGAATCAGCATTTACTCCATTTTAACCAAATCTGCGGGCACTTTCGCGTCCACACCCATGCTCACACAAGGAGAAGCCGTCTTCATCCCTTCATTTTTGCATTCCCATCTTTGACAAATCCTCCCTATTTTAGCCTCGTGAAGAAATGGTCGCTTTTACTCCTCGCTTGCTTGCCTGTTTTGGTCAATGCCCAGATTGGTGGCAGGCATGTTTATGATTTCTTGAATCTGAGCCCTTCCGCCCGGATTTCATCCTTGGGAGGCGTGAACATTGCCACCTACGACCATGACCTGAACTATGCCTTGATGAATCCGGCGCTTGCGAACGACTCGATGCATCAATCCGTGTCCATGTCGGTAGCTAACTACCTGAGCGACATTACTTATGGCTACGCAGGGTACTCACATTCCTTTGAGAATGTCGGCAATTTCCACGGAGGAATCCAGTTTTTGAGCTACGGAAAGATGGTTGAAGCGGATGTCTATGGCAACCAAACCGGTCGTTTCTCTGCTTCGGACCTCGCCTTTGTGGTCGGTGGTGCGCGGCAAGTCGATCGTTTTCGCATCGGAACCAATCTGAAACTGATCAACTCCAACGTGAGCCGTTACCGTTCGCATTTTGCGATGGGCCTTGATCTCGGCGGCGCCTATGTCAGCGACAACGGACTTTTCACAGCAGGAATGGTCTTCCGGAACATGGGATTCAATCTGACGAAGTGGGAAACGCCGGACGGGGTGAATACGCCGCTGCCCTTCGAGATTCAAATCGGCATTTCGCAACGCCTGAAGCACATGCCGCTGCGTTTTTCCCTCACAACGACCAACTTGCAAACACCCAACTTGATTTACTACGACAAGGATGCGCCACCGCAAATCGACCTGAGCGGCGACACGATTGAAACCAAGTTTCCGGTAGTGGACAACTTGTTCCGCCACGCCGTTTTCGGCGCAGAATTTTTGATTTCCAAAGGTTTCAACCTGCGTGCCGGCTACAACCACATGCGTCGCCAAGAGCTCCGCAGCGCCAACCGCGGCGGCATCGCCGGATTTTCCTTTGGTGTTGGCATCAAGGTGAAGATGTTCCGCTTCGACTATTCCCTTGCAAGCTTCCACGCCGTCGGCCCGACGCATCAGTTTACCTTAGCGACGAACATCGGCAGTTTCAAGAAGAAGTAGCTTGAAATTCAGACACCGGTGAATTTGGTTCCTTCAGAAGCCAAACTTTCATGACTCGTTTTTCTTAAAATTCCGGGCACCTCGCCGAGCCACTTTACAGGAAGCGATCGTTGCTGATCCCTATTATTCTGGGACCTAATTGATGATAGATCAATCCATTGGGTGTATGATTTCCGGCTGCAGTTCCGATTCGGCCAAGGCGATATTTTCAATTCCTTTCAGCAGCGCATCGGCGTTGAACGAGATGCTGTCGATCCCGCAACGCACAAGGAATTTGGCATACGCCGGATAATCGCTGGGTGCTTGTCCGCAGAGACCGATTTTGATGTTGGCGGCTCGGGCTTTTTGGATCGCCATTTCGATGAGGCGCATCACGGCGGGGTCAAACGGGCTGAAAATTTCGCTGAGCAACTCCGAGTCCCGGTCTGCTCCCAAGGTGAGCTGTGTCAGGTCATTGGAACCGATGGAAAACCCGTCGAAATGCTCGGCGAATTCCGTTGCCAAGATCGCATTGCTCGGGATCTCCACCATCATGTAGCGTTCCAAGCCCTTTTCTCCGCGCCGCAAGCCTTGCTCGTCCATGATCTGATTGACCTTCAGGGCCTCATCGACCGTGCGGCAAAATGGAATCATCAATTTCACGTTGGTGAATCCCATTTCCTCGCGCACCACCTTCATCGCCTTGCATTCCATCTCGAATCCTTCCCGGTAGAGCGGATGATAATACCGCGAAGCCCCTCTGAACCCGATCATCGGATTTTCCTCATTCGGCTCGAACTGCTTGCCGCCCAATAGGTTGGCGTATTCGTTGCTTTTGAAATCGCTCATGCGCACGATCACATCCTTGGGGTAGAATGCCGCGGCGATCACCGCTGTTGCCTCTGCCAATCGCTGGACAAAAAACTCCTTTTTGTCGGGATAGGCATGTGTTTTGGCCTCAATTTCGGACTTCACGGCTTGGTCTTCGAGTTTGTCAAAGTGATGCAACGCCATCGGATGAATGCCAATCGCATTGTTGATGATAAACTCCATCCGCATCAAGCCGACACCCGCATTGGGCAATTGCGCGAACTGGAAAGCTTTGCTGGGATGCCCCAAAATGAGCATCGGCTGTGTCCTGGGCAACTTCACATTGCTGATATCGGTAGTCTTCTCGGTCCATTCGAGTTTTCCTTCCAATACCGAGCCCGAATCGCCCTCGGCCGCATTGACTGTGATCCACTGTCCGGTCTGAATGCTGCTTGTGGCATTGCCGGTACCCACCACAGCCACCGCGCCCATCTCACGGGCCACAATGGCAGCATGGGAGGTTGGCCCGCCTTGGTCGGTGACAATGGCGGCTGCTTTCATCAAGACGGGATCCCAATCTGGATCGGTGCGGCAGGTCACCAAGATTTCGTCGGCCTGCAAGAGGTCGATTTCGGACGGGGATTGCAGAATCCTCGCTTTTCCACTTGTGATGCGATTGCCGAGGCCGACACCTTTGCAGAGCACTTTTCCTTTGGTTTTCAGCTCATATTCGGTGTACAAGCGCGTCTTCCCTTTTTGGCTGTGCACGGTTTCCGGTCTTGCCTGAACGATGAAAAACTCATTCGTGATGCCATCCTTGGCCCATTCGATGTCCATGTGGCAACCATAGTGCTGCTCGATGGCCTTCCCCCAGAGTGCCAAATCGCGAATTTCGTCGTCTTGTAGCACGAACTTCTGCCGCATTTCCAATGACGTTTCGATGTTTTGTATTGCGCTTTCAGGACGCCTGAGATCCCAACTTTCGACAGGGGTGTAGACCATGGTCAATTCCTTGCTTCCAAGCTTCCGGGAAATGATCGGGCGGTTTACGTCTCCTGCCAATTCCTTGAAAACCAGCCATTCATCAGAATTTACATTCCCCTGCACAATGTTTTCTCCCAAGCCATACGAACCCGAGATGAGCACGACATTTTCAAAACCGGAGTCCGGGTCGAGCGTGAACATGACGCCCGAGCAGCCGAGATCCGAGCGCACCATGCGCTGGACACCCACAGAAAGGGCCACTTTTGCATGTTCAAACCCATTGTCGATGCGGTATTTGATGGCACGATCCGTGTAGAGCGAGGCAAAACATTGATGACAAGCTCGGATCAAAAGATCTTCGCCTTGCACATTGAGGTAAGTTTCCTGTTGTCCAGCGAAGCTTGCCGTGGGCAGGTCTTCGGCGGTGGCGCTGCTCCTTACTGCGAAAGATATCTCGGAACCGTATTCGCTGACCATGCGCTGAAATCCCTCGCGGATCGCCTGACGCACAGCTTCAGGCAATTCAAACTGTAACAGAAGCGCCCTACAATCTGCACCGACCGCTGCAAGATTGGAATAACCCACCGTATCAAGCTTGGCAAGGGCCGCATCGAGCTGCTGCTGAAGCCCGTTTACCTGGACAAAATCGCGGTATGCTTGGGCGCTCAGCACAAAACCATCCGGAACACGGATATGCGCCCCGCCAAGTTTCGAGAACATTTCTCCCAGGGAGGCATTTTTGCCCCCGACCAATCCAACGTCCTTTGACCCGATCTCCCCAAACCCGTAAGTGTATTTTTTTTCAGCTGTTACCATGACAAAGTCTTCCGTTTTGAAAACACCAACAAACGTCGACAGGATCTGTAAGCAACTGAATGACAATACTCAATGCCGGGAATAACATTGATCACTTTAATGCCTAAGGTGACGCATTCAAACAACGGCAGGGTTCGGGTCGGATGAATGCAAGCGTTCCACCATTTGCGCGCAACTTCCGACAGCAGAATGGCGATCAGACCCTTTCTTGGGTTTGGGAGATTGGGTTCCACCCAAAAAGAAAAGTCCCGCTTGCGGCGGGACCTTCCTGAAAGAAAAACTTCTTTTCTTAGCGGTTTTCGATAGAGACGAAAGGCCGTGAGGTGTGGCCGGTGTAGATCTGACGTGGGCGACCGATTGGTTCGCCGCCTTCACGCATTTCTTTCCACTGTGCCATCCAGCCTGGGAGACGACCGAGGGCAAACATGACCGTGAACATTTCGGTTGGGATGCCCAAAGCGCGGTAGATGATGCCGCTGTAGAAGTCCACGTTGGGGTACAATTTGCGCTCCTTGAAGTAGTCGTCGCTGAGGGCGGCTTCTTCGAGGCCTTTTGCAATCTCGAGCACAGGATCATTGATGCCCAATTTGCCGAGAATCTTGTCACATGCCACTTTGATGATTCGGGCACGTGGGTCAAAATTCTTGTACACACGGTGACCGAAGCCCATGAGGCGGAAGTCGTCGTTTTTGTCTTTTGCTTTGTTGATCCACTTGGCCGTATCGCCGCCGTCGGCTTTGATTTGCTCAAGCATTTCGATCACTTCCTGATTGGCACCGCCATGGAGCGGACCCCAGAGTGCGGTGATACCGGCTGCAATGCTGGCATACAGGTTGGCGTGGCTGGAACCGACGATACGCACGGTCGAGGTAGAGCAGTTTTGCTCGTGGTCGGCGTGGAGGATCAACAATGTGTTGAGTGCTTCGTTGACGATCGGATCCGGGGTGTATTCCTTGCCCATGCTACCGTACATCATCTGCAGGAAGCTGCCGACGTAGTCGAGGCGGTTGTCAGGCTGCAACAATTGTTCGCCACGACCTTTGCGGTAGATGGCGGCAGCGATGCCGGAGAAGTTGCCCATGATGCGGTCCATGGTGCGGGCCACTTTTTCTGGGGTAAAGTCGTCGTCGCTTGCAGGATACCAGCCGGAGAGTGCCAAGGTGGATGCAGACAGCATCGCCATCGGATGCAATGACTTTGGCATGGCGTTGATGAGGGCGCCCATTCCTTCTGGAATTGCATTTTGAGCCTTCAAGCCCAATTCGTGAGCGTGCAATTGCTCCTTTGTGGGCAATTCGCCGTTGACCAGCAGATATGCTACCTCGATGAACGATGCTTTTTCAGCAAGTTCTTCGATAGAGTAGCCGCGGTAATGCAAAATTCCGAGCTCACCATCCAAAAACGTGATGCCGCTCTGGCAAGCACCCGTGTTTTTGTAACCAGAATCCAAGGTCACGTAGCCCGTTTTGGCGCGCAATGGACCGATGTCAATCCCTTTTTCGTTTTCGGTGCCTACAACCACAGGAAAGGAGATGGTATTCTCCCCAAACTTCAGTTCCACCGTCTCATTCAACTCAGCTATCTTGGACATTTTCGTATCAGTATTTTATCGATTTTTATTTCAGGATTCTGTATAGTACGGGACTATGAAAGAAAACCCTGCAATTTAGTAATTCGGACCACATTACAATACATAAATCAATGCAATCAACTATTTTTTCAACCCATTAGCCGGTAAAAAGGTTTTCTGATTGTTCTCAAATTTTTGGAATCTGGCAGCCATCGGAGGGTATTGAATTTGTTTAACTTGCAGCAATGAAGCCCGAAAGGAAGGCATTTTTCAAAAAGTGGTTACGAAAATTGGCATGGTTGCCGATTTTGTTGCTGCTTTTTATCGCCTTGCTGGAGCTTTTTTACCGAAATCAATGGATTGATACCTACAAACGGGAACTGAATGCGCTGAATCCTGTTGAATTTTCTGTAAATCCGAAGAAAAGGGTGCTGGTCATGGGGGATTCCTTCTCTGCTGCGACAAATAGCTGGGTGGACGTGCTGCGAAAACGACATTCTGACTGGCAAATTGTCAATTCTGCAGTTCCCGGACCACGATTCTGCAAGCGAACCTCATGTTGGAGAACCGTTTGTCGGATTTCAAGCCTGACCTGCTGATTTATCAAATCTATGTGGGCAACGATCTTTTTGACCTTCGCTACCCGCTCAATTGGGGAGAAATCGGATTTTTCAGGAACCTTTATTGGGCGTTGGCAAATCGAATCCGGTCCTTGGCTTGGTTCAACTATGCCTTGGGACAATTCAAACGATCGGTGGCGCTGCCTGATTTTCAGCAAGGAAAGGTGGATGAAGGCGAATTTGATCCGGCCAAGTATTCGGAACGTGAGCGGTTGTATCTGAAGGCGGAGCCGGGAATGGTTGAAAATCAGGTTTTGCTGAAGGAAGGCCGGGAAATTGACATGGTGAAGTACGGCGGTTTGTTGAGCGAGTTCATCTACGCTGCTTTGGAGGCCGATTGTAAAGTGGTGTTGATGGTCATACCGCATTGCAGTCAGGTCCATCCGCGTTATCTCCATCGGTTGGAATTGTTGGGCGCCAAATTCGGAGAGCAGACTGCCATGGCTACCGAGGAATATCCGTTTCTGCGGGAATTGCGCGCAATTGTGGATGACAAGGCGGAGATTTTGAATCTATTGCCGGTGATGCAGGAGCGGGAAGCCGCCGGGCAGTCGATGTACTACCTGCACGATGCCCATTTGAATGATGCAGGGCAGGCAGTTGTGGCGGAGTTGGTGGAGCCCGTGGCCTCCGGCCACAGGGCTATCGACCGCACGCCTCCGGCGGAATTTTAAGTGGAAGAGAAGCTTGGATATAGACTGCCTACTGACAGACTTCGGCGAATTGCATTTGACTGATATCTAATTGGGCCATTGCAAAGTCGAAATTCCGCCGGAGGCGTGCGGTCGATCGGCGTTAGGGCCGGAGGCCCACGCCTCCAACGACTAGGGGCGGAGTCCCACGCCTCATTTGTCAGCCCTCGCCCCTAAAATGACTGGCCAATCAGGAAGTCTCCACGCTGAATCAGAAGCGGGCATTCTGGATTTGCGGAGGAGTGCAACCAATCTTCCGGCCGATGTACAAATCCTGCCCTCACGGGATTCATATGAATATAGCGTTCCTTTTGAAGATAGAAATGGTCAGTTTCGATTTGAACGGGATGATTGTCCCTTTCCCAAAATTGATAGCTTCCGTCGTTTTGTCGAACATGCGAAAGAAAGGTCAGTCGATCTTCAATGAATTCTCTTCGGCTTTCATTCGGATTCTCTCGAACCATTTTCATCAGTTTTTTGGCCGTAAAACTCTTGAAATTGGTCAAAACAGAGTTGAGATAACCCATTTCACAACCTGCTATCAAATGTAGGTGGTTCGTCATTAAGCAAAAGGAAAAAATACGCAGCCCTTTTTCCCTTTGGCAAAAATTGAGGTTCGATACAATTTCATCACGGTATTCTGAGCGGATGAATATGTCCGTCCAGCCGGCAACTTTCAATGTCACAAAGAAAATGCCTCCTTCTTGGCAGTATGGTGCTTTCATGAATCTGAATATTGGCTAAATATGTTTGCAAAGATACCAGCAATAAAGGCTAAATGCAAATTTTGATATCGATAGCCCCGTCCCGAGCCTCGGGACGGGGCTATCGACCGCACGCCTCCGGCGGAATTTTAAGTAGAAGGGAGGCGTGGATTGAGATGTCCTATTGATAGACTTCGGCGAATTGCATTTGACTAATATCTAGGTTTGCCATTGCAAAGTTGAAATTCCGCCGGAGGCGTGCTGTCGATCGGCGTTAGGGCCGGAGGCCCACGCCTCCAACACTTCCCATCCTGCGCTTCGCAACCCAAGCCTTCGCCCCCAGTTTCCAGGAATCCAGCAATTTCCCCTTCTTCCTCGCCTTCGCCGCATTCACCTTGTTCACCACATACCGCACCGCATGGTCGTAGTACACCCGCGGAAAGGTCCGCACAAAGTCCAAATCGCGGTCGGTGCTCGTTTCCCAATCCAGCTTTTCCAGCATTTGGGATTCGACTTCCTCGTACATCGGCGTGCCTTTGATCGGGTAGGCGACGGTGATCGTGAAAATATCAGGATCGCTGCTGATCAGGTGCTGAACCGTGTCTTCGATATCCTGCTCCGTTTCGCCGGGGTAGCCAAGCATGATGAATGTACCCGCTTCGATGCCGTGGGCTTGGCTCAGGTGGATCATGTCGCGCACCTGCGTCACCTGCACCCGCCTGTCCATGAGGTCGATCACGCGCTGCGAACCGCTTTCGGCGCCGATCCAGACGCGGAAACAGCCGGTTTGTTCCAAGAGTGCGACCACTTCCTCGTTCATGCGGTCGGCGCGGGTGATGCATTCGTAGCGAATCTCAATCCCCTTGAGCATCAGCTCCTCCGCGAATCCCGCCAACCATTTGTGGCTGATCGTGAAGACGTCGTCCACAAACCAAAACCCATCCACTTGATAGTTTTGCTGCATCCACGCCAATTCCTCGACGACCAATTTGGGCGAACGGCGGCGGTAACTCAAGCCATACACGGCCCGGCTGCACCATTTGCAGGTGTAGGGACAACCGCGCATCGTGCTCACGGAGGCCGTCGAATAGCCATGGCGTTCCTTCCAAGCGGCGAAATATTTGTTCAGGTCAATGGCTTTGCGGTCGGGCATCGGCAAGACGTCGATGTCCTTGATCTTTTCGCGTTCCTTGGTGCGCACGATTTCGCCACGCATGTTGATGAAGGCGATGCCGTCGATCGTGTCCAAAAACGGACTGAAGGCCGAATCCACTGAGGTGAGCAGGTCATACAGCGTCGTTTCGCCTTCGCCCAGAACGATAAAATCCGCTCCAGCACGCAAAAATGCCTCGTCGTGGTGCTTGACCTCGGGGCCGCCCAAGATGATGCGCGTATGCTTCAGCCGTTCCTCCGAGCGCACAAACCGGATGATTTCCAGGATGTTAAGCTTGGTCATCAGGTTCACGTACAACCCGAGGAAGGAAGGCCGTGCTTGCAACAAATATTCCTTGAAGGCGGATTTGGAGGAGAATGTCGTGTCAAAAACCTCTGAATCAAGGCTTTTTCGCTTGAGATAAGCATTCAGGTAGAGGATGCCCAACGGAGGGTAGGGCCGCATGATGGCCTGTTCCTTGGGATCGTCGGCCAAAAAGTAGCCATGTGAGAGCAGTATTTTCATCTCCGCCGAAAAGCTACCAAAAAATGATCGGAATACTTGGCAGGAAAACGCTTCGAATAGGCATTTGTCTCCCAGCGGTTCATTTTGACCAATAAATTCGGGCGTTTTGCAAAAAACGGATCCAAGTAGGAGGGGGGAAGGTAGGCGCCGACGGCCAACCTTCGTTCGGGGATCAGCGAACCCGACATGAGCCGATCGAATTTCGCAGGTGTATAATAATATGTATCCTGAAAGACGCCGTCGGCAAGTCGCGCCTTCACGGGGCCACGCTTGAAGCGTCGGAAGGCCTTTGCAGGCTGCAGCTTCGCCAGAAAATAAAGCGATTCCCAAGCACAAAACTTCCCCATGACCACGGCCACAAAATGTCCGCCGGGTTTGAGCAGCCTTCGAATCGTCGCCGCCGAAGCTTGAATCTCGGCCGCTGTCAAACAATTGAATCCCCCGAAATTGCTCAAAATCAGGTCGTAGCGTTCGTAGGGTAAGGTTTGGTCGAGCCCTTGGATGCCGGTTTGCAGCACCCTTATTCCCTTGCCGATGACTTTTTGAGTCGTTGCTTCGACCATTTCGGCGGAAAGGTCGGTGGCCGTGACGAGCAAACCTTGATTCGCCAGCCAAAGCGCATCCTCACCTGTGCCGCAGTTCAGTTCCAAAGCCGTCTGAGGCTTGGCGGTTTGGATCAATTCCTGCAAATACCGATGCGTGACAGCGCGTTGCATCCGACCGATCTGGGTTTCGGTGAATTCCAAGTCGTAGCCACGGGCCGTGGCATCAAAAGGCGTCGGTGTCAAATGTTCCTGCATGCGCTGTCGGCGAAGATAGGGCAGTCCGGTCGGTTGGGCAAGGGTCGGAAGGTTTTCGCAGGGTTGGAAAATCGATTCGCAGGGAAAAGAAAGTGAAAGGTCAATCTCAAAGCGATCAATGACCACGGACGCCAAAGTTCAATGAAATGTTTATGAGACACAACCTAGGGGAAACATTCAATGTGGTTCTTCAAGAGTCTCAACTCGTTACAAATATTATGAATATCAGCTATTCCGGTTTCCAAATATCTCCCCCTTGAAAGGCATTCATCCAATCTTCCAATAATTGAATAGTTTCTGACGAGTTGATATCAACTGAATAACCCAAAATATATAGCGTTCTCAGTAGCTCTAACTTATTATTTCCATATTTTGTTTCAAAATAGGTCTTCAAGTCAGCTCTATAAGTTTGGACGATTTCAGGTCGTTCGCTTAAAAGCGCAGCTAATAACAACCCTCTAGTTCGTAGGGCTTCCTTGGGTCCTTTATCCGCAGGAAAATCTGAATTATTATTAATTGTAACAACTTCAGTAAATGGCAAATCCTGGGTCAATGATTTAGTTAAAAATAGATCGTGGTCATATTTATTATTATTGACCGAATAGGGATCATTTACAATGAACCTGAGCGAATCCTTATTGACGACAGACAATATTCCGCGCACGCCCCTCATGCTAGAGGCAAAGTAAAAAATGAAATTAATTGAGCCATCAGGGGATCTGGATGCTTTGGTCTCTCCACAATATTCGTGAATATCAGACCAATAAAATTCCTCACCATAGGCAACGTTAATAATAGGTTTACCATTTCTTGAAGTAACAAGAACAATCCAATCGTTACACAGCCATGTGCCAATAAATGGGGCAATCTCTTCATTTATCACTGCATCCGATTTCGAGCTTGGACGTTTTGCTTGCAGTATAGGATCTACCTTTCCTATCTTTCCCTCAAATGTCGTTTTAATTCGTGGCCAATATTCATAAGTATGTGAACCTAAACTTCTCTCATGAGTCTTATGGTCTAGCTTTCCCTTAATTACCCATCGCATAGTGTCTGAACCAATCGTAAGTTTGATGTCTGAATTAATTTCAGTATCTCTTCTTCTTCCTGACCAATTGCTCTCAAATTTTCTGGAATATCCTCTTGGTTCAAGTATATTCTGGTTAGAATGCGCCTCCAAGGCCAATTTGGCGTCTTCGACTTCTTTCGGACATACCCAAGCATTTCCAACTGCAAAGCTTCTTGTAGTTACGACATCATAAGTTGAATAAGTTTCTTGCCTGGTGGATGAATGGTATAGCGTTTGATATTTACATCCGCCAGTTGTTTGTTCAGCGTAGAATAGGGCATTCTTTAGTCTTGTTAATTCAGATTTCCATTCGGAGTATGCTTTATATTCAATTTTATATTCTGGACTTTCCGTAAGGTCAGTCAGCACTTCTCTAGATACACACCAAGGGCCATCATATGTATATCTCCAACTGGTCAGATCTTCAATATCTTCAATAGCCCAAAATTGTGGTAAATTAGAATTCTCAGACCTTGTTAAGCGCCATGAAAAGCTTGGGTGGATAGGTAATAAACCCATTTCACTACATCCAAAATGTTTAAGATTCTTTATTTCTGGAATTGTATTCAGAAATGCATCACTTAGATTTATAGCTAAACCTATAGGATTTTGCCTATTTAGTGCTTCTTTTAAGAGAGAGGCTAACATTTTCTCAGCCGGATTCAAATCCGTTCTTTCTAATGCTTTTTTCAACAAGAGGAATAATGATTCATCTATGTTGCCATGCCAGGACTCATCTATATTACCTGAACTTCTTCTTAGCCACTGAATAGATTGGTATGTGGAATACATATTCGCGTGCTGTGTTCCCATTCTATGACTGATACTTCTTCTCAATTTGTAGCGCAGTGCTCCAGCTATCAAATCTATATCGTCGAGATATGTAAGTGTATCAACTCTATTCCTCCAAACATCATCGCAACGTTTTAGCAAATCTGTTGCACCCGGAGTAGGTGCTCCCCAATTATGTGGCCATAACTCATCAATAACTGGATTACAATCACATGCTTTAATAGCTGCTTCGGTTCGCTTCACAAGATCATCCCAAGAAACCAAACATTTGGTAAAAACCTCCGGTAATTGCCCTGAATACCAAAAAACATGGAATGCATCACCTTCGTGCGAAAACAATGCAACTTTATCTATTCCGGCTTCAATTAATGTAATAGGCACTCTAATAGTTTCCTCTATATTCTTGCCAATTTTATTAGGAATATATCCGATTACCTTACCTAAGACAATCCCTTTTGTTTCTAGAAGCTTTATTGGCCAATCAGAAGTTTTGTCCTTTCTATTTAATGCTGGGTAAACTTCGGTAAATAAAGAGCTATTTCCCCAACCAGAAGCCACAACGATCCCATTTTCTATGATATCCATTCCAGTATATGAAAATATTTGAGACCTAGCTACATAAGTAGAACTGATCCCATCATAGTCCCAACAGCCCGACCAGCCATCCCAATACGATCTGCTTTGGAGAATGGGGTCTTTAGCTATTGTGCCAATTTTTGTTGGTGGACCCTCCCAGGAAGACTCCAACGCAATCATCCATTTAGGTGGCTTTTGAGCCAAAGTCTGCTCAAAAAAACTAATGAAAATGAATATTACCAACAGTATACTTATTTGCAATTTCGTACTTGCCATTTCCTATCCATTTAATCGTCAATGCATTAAACATTATATGAATTTAGGATTTAATGTGCACAATGCAATGCTTGTCAGAAATTTTGCAGGAGTTTTTGACACGAGATGTCGTGTGTCCTGATAAGTTTCATACATGATGAAGGAAGTTTTTGAAATAGAACTTGGCCCTTTGGGGCGGCTTGCAGGAGCTGCCCGAAACCACCTTGGGCGGCATTGGTCAAAAGCCCTTGTCGTGAGCGTCAAGGAAAAACACCCGGCTTGGGTGAAGGTGTGCGTAGTGGAGACGAATGTGAATGAACCACTGATGAAGCGTCGAAAGTGTCAACAGATGACATCAAAACGGGGCTTGACATCAGCTCCCCGATGAGTACTGCGGGAACCTGTTTACTGGCAGTGCGGTGTCCGGCGTTTAGGTGGCGTGAACACTATGCGGGCGTGTATGGAAAACAGGAGAAACAGCCTTGCAATGCCAAGGGAAAAGGCGCGATCCCAGAAAGAGAGGCCGTAAGTACCAATGTGCATGGCTGTGGCGGACCGCATCGTAGTAGCGTTGAAGCCTTGGAAACTTGGTGGAGCGAAGGGTGCGGCCTTTTCGGTCTCCAAGCCCTGACAACTGCAAAAGCAGGAGGATCAGGATGGAAGTGACCAGACCGATTCCAATCACCAGAATGATGGTGATGGAGGCTTACAAGCGGGTGAAGGCGAACAGGGGCAGTGCAGGAGTCGACGGCGAAAGCCTCGAGATGTTCGAGGCGAACCTGAAGGACAACCTGTACAAGATCTGGAACCGCCTGACCTCGGGGAGTTACTTCCCACCTGCGGTGAAGGCCGTGCCGATACCAAAGGCAGGGGGAAAAGTGAGGGTATTGGGTGTGCCGACCGTTGCCGACAGGGTGGCACAAATGGTTGTGAAGCAAATCTTGGAACCAAGGCTGGAAGCGGTCTTTCACCCAAGTTCATTCGGCTACCGACCACGCAAAGGGGCAAAAGATGCGCTGGAGCAAGTGAGGCGGAACTGCTGGAAGTTCGGATGGGTGATCGACCTTGACATCAGGGCGTTCTTTGACGAGCTAGACCACGAGTTGCTGTTCAAGGCATTGGAACGGCATGTGAGCGAGAAGTGGATGTTGCTGTATGTTGGGCGATGGTTAAAGGCGGAAATGGAAGAAGCCGACGGGACAAGGACAGCGCGTGACAAGGGTACACCGCAAGGTGGCGTAATCAGTCCGTTGCTGGCCAACCTGTTCCTACACTATGCATTCGACAAGTGGATGGAACAAGAATGCCCCGAACTGCCTTTCGAGCGTTACGCCGACGACATCATCGTCCACTGCAACACGCTGGAACAGGCCGAGCAAACCCTAGCCCTCATACGGGCGAGGATGGAGGCCTGCCGACTCGTGCTGCACCCAGACAAGACGCGCATCGTCCATTGCAAGCAACGCAATCGCGTGGAGGATTACCCAGTCGTGAGCTTTGACTTCCTAGGTTACACGTTCAAGCCCCAAAAGGTGAAAACCAAGGACGGGCGCACGAGCCTAGGGTTCGGGCCATCGGTGAGCAAGGGAGCAATGTCCAAGATGAATGCCAAGATCAAGGAGATCGGGATACATCGGCGGACGGGTTCGACCTTGCAATCACTGGCCGACAGGATAAATCCCATGCTGCGCGGATGGCTGAACTACTTCACGCTCTACCGCAAGCACGACGTGAGGCCGATCTTGTACAATCTGGAAAATCGGCTGCTAGGCTGGGCCCGCAACCGCCACAAGCGGTTGCACGGCTCCTTCAAGCGCGCTGCAAACTGGTTCACAAGACGCTATGTCGAAAACCCGCGATTGTTTGCCCATTGGACAGCAGGCTTCACCCCGACCCATGTAAGCCAGAGGTTACGAAAAGGAAGAGCCGTATGAGTCGAGAGGTTCAAGTACGGTTCTGTGAGAGGGTGGGAGTGAATTATTTTTCACTTCTGCTCTACTCGACCAAAAGCCAATCTTTCTTGGATCACATGCGAGTACGTGTACGCGCAGGGAAGGTCCCCATACCAAGCCGTTTTGCGTTGCGTGAGAATCTTGCGCCCGAAAATGGTCAATTCGTCTTGTTCCCAGGGAAGGGTCGTCAGCAGCGTCGCCAAAAATTGGGCTGCCTCCTCCTTCGAAAAAATGACGCCATGGTCCACGACGATACCGTCACTTGGCAAGCAGTTGGCGACTTCATTTTCGGGTGAATGGAACAACAACATGTCCGAAAATAATGAATTATCCCTTCACGCGTTTTTTTTCGGTGTCGGCGTTGCCGCTGTTGTGTTTGCGATGGTCAACCAAGCTCTTGCCAAAGCGGTAGTTGAAGGTGCAAGCCGATACGCTGTCAAATCCTAACGCTACACCTATTTTTGCGACTTTCTCACTCACTTTTTTACAAAATACTCGTAACCATAGGCCAAACTCGTATCGACGGATTGCGCAATCAATATGGGGTATGGCGTATGGTTACTTGCATGGAAGAATCAATGAACTACAAACAGGAATATGAGTATCCCGTGACCAGACGAAAAGGACATTGGTTACGCAAGATAAGATTTAGTCGGCCCCTGGAGTGATCGCCATTTAAGGTTCAGTTCTTAAACGCCGACTATGTGCATTATGCTCCCTTCCCAGATCTTATTTGATAGAGAGGAAGCTCGCATGTCTGCCCATAAAGCGTTCCGATCGTCAAGAGAAAAAATAAGCTTATTGCAATTTTCATTGGATCAATGTTTAAGTGAATGTGCTTCTATTTTATTTTCAACCCAAATACTTCCATTTTTTCCTCATCAAAAAACAAGAACCCGTATTTAGGAGACCAAATTCCCAAAAGGGTGGACCTTGTGTTAAAAGGGATTCCGATCTGTTCACCATACAGGTTTGCATTTAGAGTGTAAATTTGGTTTTCCTTCTTTATTTTGAACATCGTGTTGTTATTTGGTTCTTTCCAAATAGCAATATCATCACCAGAGATCGTAATTGGTGATATGTTACTAGAACGGTCTAGTCGAGAGACAGAGAAATCCTTGTTCAAGCCATCCAATGTATGAGAATGATATTTGTTGGAAGAAGTATCATTTGGTAGATGACTAATACGCCAGTTATTATTTATTATTTCAATCCTGCTAAAGAAATACTTTCTATAATAAATAATTTGAGGGGCTCGGTCAACCATATTGTTTTGCCAGAATGTTTTCGGAGCTTTTGGACGCGTAAAAAAGGTGTAGCTTTCTTCTTTAAGTGCAGCTCTTGAGGTAATTGATTTTTTCTGGAGGTCTATGTTAATAATATGAAAATAGGAAGAATCATTGTTGGTTTTTTGAACTGCAGTAAGAATCATTTTTCCAGGCTCCGAAAACAACTCCATATGCCCGCTGGAATAATCCGGATCGGAGATATCATTTCCAATGATCGATTTTAGCGTATCTTTTAATGCAACTATTGAGTAAACATATTTTTTATACTCGGGTGTGAGGACCTCAAGTTGCACCGTATCGTTGAAGGTTGTTACTACGCAAAACTCTCCATTGTTCATGACCTTGATATCATCTATTCCAGCAAATGAAGCATATTCGTTCAATACATCGATGTTCATTTGTGAAGAAAGATCTATCAATTCATATTTGCCCGTGTAGGGTATAAAGGCGGAAGATTTCAGAATGGCCCGTTGCCCATCTTTCATAAAAGTCATGAAGTTATCGAGGTAAAACTCCTTGTTCTGAAGCAATCTCCCCTCACGGGCCAATTGCAGCGAGCAATACTCTGCATTACCATAAGGCAACGAAAAATGGAAAACATATTCATACAATGAAAGATCAGAAGGGATAGTTGTCCGCAATTCAGGCTTTACGGCCATGTATAGATCATTTATCACCTGTTGCTCAAACTGTTGCTTTAATAGTTTTAGCTTGGGATTGACCTCTGCAAGCTCATTCAGAAAAGCAATTGCAAAATGATCAGCAATATTTTCCCATTCAGAACTGTTTCCCCTTAGATTGTTGGCCTCAGAATAATAGTGCCCCAATTCATGCGCCATAATAACCATGATGGTATAATTGCCAACCATGTAGGCATCCTTGCCTTTTGGAAATGCTTTTTTTAAATTCCATGAGCTATCGGCTATCAGATTTGACCAATTTTGCCAATATAAATATCCCTGCTCCTGTTGTGACATCAATTCGGTCTGTATAATTCGTTCGTCATTAGTCATAGATATCGGCTTCAAATAATCTTGTTTCTCAAGGCGCGGCCTGGGCTTGTTTAGTTTCCATCCGGCCATTTCATAACAGCGCTGTATATCCAGAAAAAGTGAATCCGTTTGACCCTTTTCCAAGTCAGACAATACCTCTTTCGACATGGAAGGGGTCACGGATACTTGTCCAAAACAAGCCGTTACTGACATAAACAAAACAAAAACATACTTTTTCATGGTCACCAATTGGTTGATTTCAAAGCTACTCCAAGGAAAACGTGTCTCTACACCGAAGAGACGGACCAAATTGTAAAAAGTCAATTTAGGCTCGTAATTATAGCAATAGTATGTGATAAAAGCAATCAAAATAGTCGATAATTGGAAGCCCTTCAGCGATTACTTGATCTCTCCCTTGTCCCATGATACAATTGAAATTTGTGGTTTCACTCTCTTCAACTTACACAATGCTCCAAATGTAGCTGCAGGATTTTGGGTAGCGGATTCTATTCTGCCAAATGGGTGGATTTGTCTGCGAATTGGGGATTGGCATGTGAAGCCCGTGACGAAAGTGATTGGCGGCCATCCCCCTACCTCAAGAACTCCCGAATCGCCTGAATGTACAAATCGGGTTGCTCGGTGGGGATCGAATGCCCCGCTGAGGGGATCACCTTCAGTTGGGCATTGGGAAACAGCTCCAGATATTCCTGCGCATATCCCCAAGGTTGGTTGTCGCATTGACCTTTCAGAAGCAGCAGCGGCACCTTGTTGCCTTGGAGTTTTGTCCGCTGATCTTGAACATTTGCAAAGCTGTGGACGGTCATGATGCTGGCATAATATCCGCCGCCCGAATTGCCGGGCAGGGCATTGGCGGTATCGCAAACCGTTGATTTGTTGAGTTCATGGCCGAGTTTTGCATTGAATTCATCGGCCTCGGCATCCGTCGCCAATTTGCTTTCAAATGCAAACGCCCACCATTCGACAACTTTGCTGCGGAAATTGGCCACCTTGAGATTGCCTTCACGGTTGGTGACGAGGGGATTGCGCAAGTACAAGCTGTCGGGTGCAGGGATTTCGGCGAGTTTCTTTCGGATGGGCAAGATAGGTCCGGGGCCTGTGAGAATCAGCTTTTCGACCTGCTCGGGAAATGCCGCAAAGAATTGCATGGCGAGGATGGCACCCCAACTTTGGCCGATCAGAATCACCTTGGACGCCCCGATCTGTTTGACAATGGCCTCCAAATCATGGCGATGACGGTCCACGGTGTATTCCGCAATATCCTCCAGGCGTGCAGAATGTCCGCTGCCTATTTGATCATAGAAATAGAGGTCATAACCATCGTCAGTCAGGGGAGCAAGCGCCGAGATAGCCAAGTCACTGATGCATCCACCTGGTCCGCCATGCAGGTAAATGATCGGGCTGGAATGGGTGTTTTCGCTTGCCTTCAGATGCGTATAGCCGATGCGGGAGCCTGTCGGGAGTTCCCAAAATGCCGTGCCGGGTCTTGGCTGAAAAGCAGCAACATCGTATGCGCGCGGATAGAAGGCGAGCAAGGCGAATACGGTCAGCGTCAGCAGCAAGCCAAACAAAATGCCATTGCGGAGATTCCTTTTTTTCATACGCTGAAATCTTGGCGGATGGCGGACAACATCAACTGTTTGGAGTTTTGGATTGTATTCCTGATTGACAGCCGGATACGCAAGGGATCATGCTTTCTCCCGCGTCCCATCATACAATTCAAACTTGTGGAAACGGCATTCGATGCCGCCATTGAGCAGCGGAATTTTTTTGTTGGCGCGGAGGCCGATGCGTTTGATGGCCGCGGTATTTCCGCTCAATACCCAGGCATCGAAGCCCTTGTAATGCTGTTTGAGTGTATCGCCCAATAGTTTGTAGAAGCCTTCGATTTCTTCGATTTCCATGCGTTCCCCATACGGCGGATTGGTCACGAGCAGGCCCCCGCCCGCAGGCGGACGTGCATCCACGAAGTCTTGGCAGCGCACTTGCACATGCCCCTTCAGGCCTGCGCGTTCGATATTGCGGCGCGCACTTTCCACGGTTTCCGCATCGACATCCGACCCGGAGATGATGCCCAAAGGTGGATGAATCCGCTCTCTCGCTTCTGCGACCGTCATAATCTGCCCATCGCTGAAAACCAAAGCCTTCGCGGCACAATCCCGGTGCCAAATCCATCGCAATTCCTGCCGCTTCGATCAGCAAAGTTCCCGAACCGCACATCGGATCGATGAAATTGGTTTTGCCATTCCATCCGGTTAACAACACCATTCCGGCAGCCGTAATTTCATTGAGGGGTGCCTCGTTTTTCTCCAATCGGTAGCCGCGTTTATGCAGGGAATCGCCACTTGCATCGAGCGCAAAGATGATTTCGGAGTCGTGAATATGGAGGTTGATCCGCAATGTGGGATTCTCCAAATCGACCGAAGGCCGTTCGCGTTGCCGGTCCACAAATTGATCCGCGATCGCATCTTTGGCCTTCATGGCTGCAAACAAGCTGTGTTGAAACAATTCGCCACTTGCGATGCAATCAATGGCAAATGTGTCGCGCACCGTCATATAATCCGACCACCGGATATGGTAGGCGCGTTTGTACAGGTCGCTCGCGTTGTAGGCGGTCGCATAATGTATGGGCACCAGGATGCGCAAGGCGGTCCGCAACCAAAGGTGGGCCCTGTACAGCAAAGTTTTGTCTCCGCGAAACGACACTGCACGGCGCATCACTTGGATATCAATTCCGCCAAGGGACCAAATCTCGTCGGCGAGCACATCTTCAAAGCCGGCCAAGGTCTTCGCGACCATCTCAAATTTACCTTCAGGTACCATGCGGGCAAAGGTAAGGAAAGATTTTGGCCATGTTGCTGCGCCATGAAAATTGGCCACGAAGGCACGAAGACACGAAGAAAAGAGCGCTGACCTTTGTGTCTTCGTGCCTTCGTGGCAAAACTCAGAACAATAGGATCACTCCAACTCGTCGTCGGCTGTTTTGGCGCTGTCCTCGACCAAGCCATACAAGTCCTGCACTTCCTTTTCGGTGAGGTGGCGCCATTGTCCGATGGCCGTGTCGAGCCGGATGTTCATGATGCGCACACGCTTGAGTTTGGTGACTTCGTAGCCCAAATATTCACTCATCCGCCGAATTTGACGGTTTAATCCCTGCGTGAGGATGATCATAAACTGGAATTTGCCGGTTTGTTCGACCACACAATTGCGGGTGACGGTATCCAAAATCGGGACGCCATTGCGCATTTATGGAGGAATTCCGGCGTGATCGGCTTGTCCACCGTAACGATGTATTCCTTTTCGTGGTGGTTGCGCGCCCGCAGGATTTTATTGACAATATCGCCGTCGCTCGTGAGGAAAATCAGCCCTTCGCTGGGTTTATCGAGGCGCCCGATGGGGAAAATGCGCTTCGGATAATTGATAAAATCGATGATATTGTTGCGTTCGACCTTGGTGTCGGTGGTGCAAACGATGCCGATGGGTTTGTTGAATGCCAGGTAAACATGTTTTTCCTTGGGCGGCGAAATGAGTTTGCCATCCACACGCACGACGTCACCCGCCACGATTTTGGTGCCCATTTCCGGAACCACGCCATTGATGGTCACGCGGCGCTGTTCGATCAACTTGTCAGCCGCCCTTCGCGAACAAAATCCGGCTTCGCTCAGGAATTTATTAATCCTCGTGGTCGTGGTATCGTCCTTTTCCATGTCTCAACCGCGCGTAAACATCGTTTTCATGCAGCAAGATTCGGGAATTTGAGCGGGGAATGCAAGGTGGGGGAGTGGGATGTCGTTATCCATGTCAGGTTCAATTTTGCAGACATGATTCCATCGAAGGAGTTCTCTCGAGTCCCGTTTTGGATGTCTTTGACGCATCAAGGCCGATTTTCAAGTTTCGTTTCTGCACGATCAAATGGTCTGGTCACCCTGGCACCAACACAATCCAATATCGCTTGGTGTCTTGGTGCCTTGGTGGCAAATCTGCTCGCGCTATAGACTAACAAATCGGCAATTCTCAAGTGCCCCTCACCCCAACATCTCCAACAACTCCTCCTGCGTCAGCGACTTCAAAATCTCTTCATCCGTGCGAATCAGCTCACTCCCGAGGCGGAATTTCTTCTCCTGAAGGAGCATGATTTTTTCCTCGACTGTGCTTGGGCAAATGAGCTTGACGGCGACGACATTTTTCTTTTGGCCGATGCGGTAGCAGCGGTCGATGGCTTGGTTTTCCACCGCCGGATTCCACCAAGGATCAACGAGATAGACGTAGTCGGCCTCCGTGAGGTTCAGGCCGATGCCGCCTGCTTTGAGGCTGATGAGGAAGACGCGTACTGTATCATTTCCCTGGAAAAGATTGACGGTTTCTGCGCGGTTTTTCGTCTGTCCCGTGAGGTAGGCGAAGGGAATATTGTGGGCCTCCAATTCCTTTTTGATGAGGTCGAGCATCGAGACAAACTGCGAAAAGACGAGGATCTTGTGCTGCGCGGATTTGCTCGTGATCTGCTCCATCAAGACCTCGATTTTGGAGGAAACTTCGCCTTCGAGGTTGCCGTCTTTCAAGATATTGGGCGAATCGCAAATCTGCCGAAGTTTGGTCAAGCCTTTTAGGAAATACATTGCCGGTTTGGAGATATTGTCGGAGCGTTTTTTGGAGTTTTTGTGCAGCAGCATTTCGCGGACTTCGGCTGCGGCATCGTCATACAATTTGCGCTGAACCGACCCCATTTCGCAGTAAGCACCATTTCTGTTTTTTCGGAAGCTCCTGCGCGACTTGTTGTTTGGTTCGCCGCAAGACGAACGGATGAATGATCCGTTGCAGGCGGTTGGATTTGCCGCCGTCTTCGTGGTGGTCGATCGGATTGGAATAGATGTTTTTGAAATAGGTTTTCGTTCCCAACAAACCTGGACAAGCAAAAGAAAGTTGCCCATAAATATCGTACGTATTGTTTTCGAAGGGTGTTCCGGTGAGCGCAATTTTGTTGCGTGAGCGCAAGAGCCGTACGAGTTTATAGCGCTGTGATTCAGGGTTTTTGATGGCTTGGGATTCGTCGAGAATGATGTAGTTAAATGTGAATTTGCGCAACAATTCAATGTCGGAATTGAGCATGCCATACGTCGTCAGAATGATTTCGTAATCATTCATTTCGGTCGCATCTTTGAGCTTGTTTGCGCCGTAATTGGTGAAGATTTTGATGCTCGGCCCAAACCTTTCCACCTCAGCCTGCCAATTAAAGAGCAGCGAAGTGGGCACGACAATCAAGTTTGTATTTTGTTTGCGCTTTTGTCGTTGCAGCAAAATGAGTGCAATGATTTGTACCGTTTTGCCCAAGCCCATGTCGTCGGCAAGGCAGGCGCCAAAGTTGAATTCGTCGAGGAAATTGAGCCAATTGAGTCCCTGTTTTTGGTAGTCACGGAGCGTTCCTTGGAGCTCGGAAGGAACGGGCACCGGCTTGATGCCAGAAAAATCCTTGAATTTTTGGGTGTAAAATTGAATTTCATTGTGCGCCTCGACATCCAATACTTCCTGCCCAAACAGCTCGTTGATTTCCATAAAACGGCTTTTGGGGATCACAATGGACTCATCCGCAATTTCACCGGATTGGAAATAGTCTGCAAATTTTTGCATCCATTCGGCAGGTAAAATTCCGACCGTGCCATCGTCGAGCTGTACAAATTTGGATTTGTTCTTGACCGATTTGTGCACCTGTTTGAGCGATGCGTTTTGATTGCCGAATTGTACCTTCACCTTGGCATCGAACCAGTCGGTGTCGCTTGTGACTTGCACACTGACTTTGCCCTTGTTCATGTTGAGCTTGTTCTTGCTCAAAGCGTTGAATCCGAGGATGGTAATGCCTTGGTTGCGCCATTCTTCAAAGACATCGAGGAACCAATTTTCGTCGAGAAATTTGGATTTGTGGAGATAAAAATATTCGTGCTCCGCGAGTTGATCTTCAAATTCAATGTGCTGCCGTAGGAGGACGGAGGTGAATTGAATTTCCAATTCGTTGTTGCGCTCGATTTTGAAGGAGCGACCGCGTGCGTCGGTATCGAAAATTTGTTGGCGCGAAAATACGGCAATTTCGACGTTGCCATATTTGACGACCGGGGTGATGTAAACGTAGTTTTTTTCTTCGGTCAGGTAAATGATTTTTTCGATGCTTTGATCGATTTGCAATTCCGCGATTTGTTTCGGCGTTACGGTTTTGATGAAGGAATAATTGACATCGAGTTTGATTTCCAGTTTGGCGAGAATATCCTTTCTAAATTCCTGGAATTTAGAAGGATGGATCAAAAGCTTGTGGTGATGCTTCCGGAAGAAGTCGATCACACGCAAGGTGTTGGGATCGCTCACCAAATTGAGTGTATTCCCCAGCAGGATAAAATGCTCGAATTTCAAGTCAATTTCTTCGAGCTTCCATGTCTTTCCCTTCACCCACAATTCGCCGGAAATTTCAAAAAATGGCTCCTTTTGCGCGACGGTCAGTTTGACTTCCATCGGAATGATCTGCAACAAAACAGGTGCAAGGGACTTCACTGAAATGTTGGTCGTGGCTGCTTCCTTGTGGTAAAATACCTCTAATTGCAGTGGATTTTTGGCAATGGCTTTGAGCACTTCAATGTTGGTCACCGCGTTGCGTGCACCGGCAGTCGCTTGGAATTTCGAAATGGCGATGTAGAATTTCGCCTCCTCGATGCTGTCGGTATTCCAAATCCGGTATTGTGGATCAACGGGATTGAAGGGCGCCTTGATTTTTCCATTGTTAGCCAATTGCGACTCATACAATTCGATGTGGAATTGGTCGCTGTAATACTTATGCGGACGGAACACGAGGATGGTGTTTGCAGTGGCATCCGCATCGTGCAAAATGGCTTCCGGGACGGACTTTTTCGGGATGAGTTGCTCCTCGAATTGCAGTTTGGTCGCCTCTGTCAAGGGCAGCATCTCCTTGATTTTTGGCGTAATGTGGAAATTGTTATGGGAATAATGGACCTCGAAGAATGCATCGAGATTCACTTCATTTTGCAGTCCATAATCTTTTGCAAATTCTTCCAGTTTTGTATTGCGCAGTGTGGAATCAAAGAATATTCGAAGTGCAGGACGATCCAAAATGTGACATAAAACTTCGCTTTGGTGTTTGCAGAGCGTTCGTTTGGGAGTCCGGCATGGGCAGGTGACCACCAATGTTGTTGCAGTTTGCACGACCGCAACGGTCGGATATTCCGCATACGCATTCGGAACAGAAAAGGCACCTGCATTCAGTTCAATATGCGTGGGCTGAATGTCGATAGCGCCGCGTTTGTAGGCAAAAATCCCTTCCGCGCTATGCTGCAAAATGTCTGGAAATCCCAGATTGTCAAACCTGAGATTTTCGAGGACATAATCTTGTGGGTGGTCATTCATGGTTGTTGTTGGGGAAATATCCCTTCAAATGCGTCAAGAAAGCAAACGTCCTGGGGTTTTTTGCTTCCCAAATGGATCGGATGTCCTGCTCCGTGTAAATGCCCAACAAGTTTCTCCCAGAGGAGGGGTTCTCCTTCCAAAAGTCCGGTCTGTGGTCAGTAGTTTGAACAAAAGGTCGCCAGCGTAATATCCGCCGTCAGCAAGTGCATTTCTTTCCAACAATTGAATCGCCACAGGAATGACGTAGGGTAGGCTGATCCGTTGACCGATCAAAACGCGGCAATCCTCGGCCGTGAAATAGCGCAGGGGAATCTTTCGGATGCGGTGGCAATTGATGACCAAACTTGTTTGGTACTCGGGTTCGCCCCAGTCACTTTTTTCCAATTCCGTGAGCGTACGGTCCATGTTGATGGCCATCAGCTTCTGCAGCTTTTTTACCTTGTCCTTTTTATCCTTTTTGCCCACGGTCAATTCGAATAGCTTCTTCTCAGCACCAAATACCATTTCCCGACCCGCCGCTCAAATTCGTAGTCATCGTAAATTCCGCTATCCGTACCTCGAATTTCCATACGGACAACAGTTGATTCTGTTTTGATTTCTTGCGTAACCGATTCGCCACCAATTGGCTCCAAGATTCCATTTTGATCGAATTTGAGCGGTTTCCAGGCCTTCTTTTCAATTTTGGTTGCTGTTGAAGTTTCCGTTTCGAGGCGAATGTCAATTTCATCCAATGGGAAAACGGTGCGCTTGAGTTGGAAATGTTTGGAGGCCCGGAAGCGGTCAAAGAATTCGTCAAAGGGTTCCAAAGCAAGATCGGGAACACGGGCAAAGTCCGTTTCAGCCGACATTTGGACGGGATTTCCGTGCTGCAATAAAATGAGCAATAAAAGGAACACGCTGCGCATGATTCGAAATTACGGAAAATTCAGCCTGCTTGGTGATTCCGGCTTTTGAACAAACGGCAGCTGTAGTTGGTTCATACAGAAATAGATTCGAATGCTCATCCTGAAGATTTTCCTCGCGTTTTTGCTGACATCCTTGGTCTTTTTTGCGATTGACTTGGTTTGGCTGGGTTTGATTGCCAAGGACTTTTACGCCAAAAACATGGGCGGATTGCTTTCGGAGAAGGTCAAATGGCCTGCGGCCCTTCTATTTTATTGCATTTACATCGCAGGGACTTTATTGTTTGTCGTGTATCCGGCCGTCGGGAAGGATGCGTGGCTGCAAGCGATGTACATGGGTGCCGCCTTGGGTTTTTTGTGTTACGCCACCTACGACTTGACGAGCTATGCCCTGATCAAGGACTTTCCGTTGAAGGTGGTGGTCGTGGATCTGATTTGGGGAACGGTTTTGACGGCGATGGTGAGTACTGCCGGGTTTTTTATTGTGCGGTGGTTGCAGTAGGCAATTCCAAAGGCCAATGTCATCAACTCAAACCTGCTGAATGGCCTTTTCCATTCTGCGTTTCGCCAAAATTGTCGCGGGCCCAAACCAAAAGCGTTTCATGGATCCGCGTTCGCGCGCTTGTGCAAGCCTGAAGCGCTTGTGGATGTACCTGTGCAGGCGCTTGTAAAATTCCGGCGAATAGGTATTCTTGAACATCAAAGCCAATTCGTCGCTGTCCGTCCAGTTGGATTTTGTGCCGAGTTCCGCCTTTACCTTTTCGTAGAATCCCGTTCCCGGTAATGGATAGGAGACCGAGACGCCGATGTCGTCAGGCATCAGTTCAAACAGCATGTCAATCGTCGCCTGAATGTCTTCCCAAGTTTCGCCGAGGTATCCGAATTGCAGAAAAAATGCAGCCCGAATGCCGTGTTTTTTGAGCAATGTCCGCGCTTCCTTGATTTGGGCAATGGTAATGCCTTTGTCCATTGCGTCCAAAATGCGCTGCGAACCAGATTCGGCGCCGATCCAAACTTCCTCGCAACCTGCCCGTGCAAGCGCTGCTACCGTGTCGCCATCGAGCAGTAAATCCGCGCGGGATTGAATTTTAAACTTGATTTTGAGGCCACGGCGCTCGACTTCATCCGCAAATTGTTGCACCCAACCGGGTTTTAGTCCGAAAATATCATCGCCAAACCAGATGTGTTCCGCACCGTAATTTTTGACCAACCATTCCAATTCTGCCGCTTTGCCTTCGGGGCTATGGCTGTTGTAGCGGTTTCCGTAGATCGGTTTTGCGCACCAGTTGCATTTGTAGGGGCATCCGCGCGTGGTCGCCATGTTGATGCTGAAGCGGCCGTGCTTTTTCCAAGCTTGCTGATAGGGCGCGACATCGATCAAGTCCCAAGCAGGGGAGGGGAGGCTGTCCAAATCCCGAATCACCGGACGTTTGGCCGTGAGAATGGTCTTTCCGTTTTCGCGGAATGCCAATCCGAGCAAGTCGCCATAACTGCGGTCTCCCTGCTCCACCTTTTTTGCAAGCTCCAACAACGCCGCTTCGCCTTCGCCTAAAATGACGGCGTCCGCGCCGTGGTCGAGGTATTTTTCATAATGATCGGTACTGTCGCTGCTGCAAAGACAACCGTCGCGCCGGCTGCTTTGGCCATTCGACTCATTTCGAATGCGGCCTCACGCATATTGGTGAGGCACATTTGGTGAGGTAATTGAAGCCGTCGTCGTAAATGACAAACAAATCCGGTTTCTGCGCAGTCAGCATTGGAGCAAGCGAATCCGCCCCGGCTGCAAACATCACATCGTGCAAGGCGACTTCCCAGCCGGCTTCCCGCAAAACTGCAGCGGCATAAATGGTCCCCAACGGCGGATAAGGCATCGATTGCCGCCATTGTTTGGGGTCAAATTGCATGAAATAACTATGGGAAAACAAGGCTTTCATGCGGGTGCTGTAGCGTCCAAAGGCAGTTTAGCGCCAATTTTTTGTTCGAGTTCCTGTTGTTTCGTCTGGAGTTTCCCGATCACGCGGTCTTGAAATGCACTCGGATGATGTTTGCTCACATATTTCCGGCTGCGCATGGCGACTTCGAAGCGCTGTTGTTCCAAATGCGTGAATTTTTTCTGCCAGCGGCCCATCGTGAGGCGCATAAAACGCGCATCCAAGGCTTCGCCAAGGCGGCCGTTCAGCAACCATTCGCCCAAACGCTTCATGGGTCCTCGTTTGATTTCTTCACATTGTTCGAGGCAGCGCAGCCCATGGTGGGGATAAAAATTGTCGGCCCAAGTATTGGCCGCGCGGAATTTCTTGTACAAATCGGGATTGTGTGTGGGAAGGAGGAAGGCGACCTCGGTTGCTGTGAAGATGTTTTTGTCCTCAATTTCCAGGTGATCTGTGTCAATGAAGTAATTAAGACAGAATTCTTTGTGGGAATTGAAGAGGAATAGCTTTTTGTAGGCGATCAGCAAAGTCCGTGCGACCCAGAGCCGGCCGGGTTGCGTGATGACAAAAAAGTCGATGTCGCTGCCATCTTCCATGTAGTTTTTGGAGAGCGAGCCGGAAATCATGACGGCTTCCACAAATGGAAATGCGGCAACGAAGCTGCTTCGTTGGAAGGCGCGTTGCAGCCGTTTTGCAGCAAGGTCATTTCCGCGTTGCCTGCGATCGGCGTAAACAGGTGTTTCTGGAATTTGGTAGAATTCGCCGTACCGATGAATCAATTTGCGGACTGTCAATTGCTCGAGTGCCTTGGCAATCGCCTCGGGTTCTGCGTCGCGGTTCGGATGCAATTTGCGGAGCTCTTGTGCCGTGAGCGGGTATTGGAAAATATCAAAATACAGGAGATTCTTCAGCACACCTGCTTCCGCAAGAGACAGTTGCAATGACAAATTTGCGGGAAGTTGCTCCGAATTCATTCCTTGACCCTGGAATACACCAAATAAGACGACACAAAATTCAGCTTTCGATCCTTGATTCTTTTGGCAATATAAGCAGCTGTAGCCAAAGAATTGCTGCTGTGCACGGTGAAGGTTGTAGTTTTTGAGGGATTCATGTTCACTTTGCCTGACCTACGAGGCCAATGGATTGTTGGGGTTCAATTCCGAACCTGCCGGATTTTGGGTTGCCATATCCATTGCTGCCAACATGGCCAACATTCCCCAGATCAACACTGCTGCCTTGTCGATGTCGATAAAGTCATTGACAAAACCATGGAAATAGTAGGTGCTGAGCCCCATCAGGATCGCCATGGTGATGCCGCGCACCTGTGGATCATGGCTGCGATACACGATCCGAAGGCCGATTTGCAGGCTGATCAAAAATAGACCGCTGAGGAAAATCAACCCTGGAATTCCCTGTTCTGACAAAACGCCCAAATATTCGGAGTGTGCGTCACCACGGTCGCCAACCCACGAACTGATCCGTGTGATTTCGCTCAGCACTTGAAAATCCCCATAGTTGCGCTCATAGGTACCGGGACCGAATCCCATCCATGGCCGCTCCTCAAACATCCGAATGGCGCATGCCCAGCGGTTGATGCGTTCCTTGTTACTGTCATCGGTATTGACGTTCGTGACGGACGCCGCCGTGGAAAATACATCCTCCCCGGAGACATTTTCGTTTTGCTGGAAACGTAACACAATCGCATCCCTCCCAAACCAAGCACCTACTGCAACGATCACGAGGGCCATGGCGATGAATCGGAATCGAATTTTCAGGCGCATCAAGGCATAAAATCCACCGATGACGAAGATTCCCATCCAAGCCGCACGCGAAAAGCTGAGCAACATGGCAACAAGTACAAGTGCAAAAACAGGCCAAGCCCAATTGATCCCTCCGGTACGCATTTGCAGACGGTCGCGCAAGGCAATCCAGCCTGCCAAGGGCAAAATCATGGCCAAGCAAGCACCAAACACAGTATGGTCATCGTAAAACGGTTCGGCCATTACGGGTGAGAACGAACGGCTGAGTCCATACTGCGATAGGTGGAAAATTGCCCAGGCCATGACGGGAACCAAGCCCCAGAGATAAGCTTTGAAGAACACAATTCGACGCTCCGGATCGAAAAACATGCTCCCAAACCCGATATAATACACCATGATGTAGGCGCTGCGGGAAATGAGAAATTTTAGGGAAATCTGCGAATATGAACTGTTTAGCATGCTGATGAAGGCCCAAACCAGATGCAAAAGAATCACAATACCGATGGGATGCATCAACAAGGGCCAAGGATTGATCTGTTTGCGCAGGATCATCATGGTAATGCCTACCGCTGCCAAGACCAGCAATGCTTCGCCAGGTAATGCAGCACCAAATCCGCCGCCAATGTCCGTGATGCTCACAGAAAAGGGCACTGTAAACAACATCCCCACTAAAAACCCTTCAAAATGGCGCGCAGCCATCAGCAATGCCAGAAGTCCGAGTGGAATCAGTGGCAACATGCTCGGGGAATGCGGATAATTCCTCCAATATAGGCCAACGCTCAGTCCAAGCCAAGCCAAGCAGGCCAAAGGGACAACCCATGGACTTGACTTCGCATTCGGAGACATCAGCTTTCGCCCCCTTTGCGCCGATCGAGGAAGGAAAACAAAAGAAGACCGAAGAAAAAGGCTCCAAATCCGCCAAGCGCGAGGTTTACGAGTGTATGCGGATAGATCTTTTTATGGCTTGCCTTGCCACTGCTGACCACGATCGCCGCCGGAACGGGATCGAGGTAATTGCTCAAAGCCCTTTGGTATTTGGCATTCAATTCCTGGGTTTGGAGTTGGTCCCAGCGATAATCGTCTTCCAAGCGGTTGATGCGCCGGGATTCCAAATTGGGATCAATCATCGTTTGGTAGGACTGAAGTTCTTCACTCGCTGTCTGATTGAGGTCCGTTTCCAATTCCAACTGACCTTCCAACTGCAGATAGCGTTTGTTGATGGTGCTCAGGCGCTCCAAGTCGGTAGCAAAGTTGTCGACCCGCAATTTGGCACCTGCTTGGAGGGCACGGTGGTTTTGAAATGTCGAATCGGAGGCTGTTCCGCTTTTTTCCAATACTGCCAAGATTCCGGATTCTTGAAGGTAGTTGGCGCGCGCCTCGGCAAGGTGCTCGTTCAGGACATTGATTTGATAGCTGAAGTCATAGATATTGTACTTGCGGCGAAGGTTGTCCAAACTGTCGCGCAGGCTTTGTATCCGCTTTTGTTGGGCGACAACTTGCTCGCGGAGCTTGGTTTTCGTTTCATTCACCGTGGAGTTTTCGATCCCGATGATGCTGTCATTCATGAGATGGACTTTTCCAAGCCTGCGTTGGTACTCCTTTTCGATAATTTCCAAGGATGATCTCGCGGCATTTTTGACAATGTCGGCGTTGAGTACGTTGACGAGTCGCGCCGCATCATTGGCTACCAGGGCACAAAATTCAGGGTCGGCATCGACCACTGAAATCCCGACGGAGACATATTTGTTTTTGTGGAAGGTGATTCGATCCTTGGTCATCTGCAACAATTGGTCATACCAATCGACGCGGGATTTGTCAATTTCGTAATGCGCTGCCAGATGGAATTTGGCCTCCAAGGAGTCCAAGAGGGTATTGGAGCTGAGCAACTGCATTAGCCGCTCGGCCTGAATTTCATGTCCAAAAGAGAAATCCTCCAATTGCTTTTCCCGCGAATTGGAATTGCTCGGGTACATGATGACCGAAGACTCATACAATGGCGTAACCACTTTGCTGAAGATGAACGCCGTCAGCAATCCTGCGGCAGCGAATGCAATCAGCTCAAGATAGCGCCGTGCTATCAGATCCATCATCGGCAGGAAATCAATGCTCTTCCCTGTTTTGTTGTTCTCCGACATAACTTCGATTGAAAATCAGAAGGCCTGTACCTCGATGCCGCGATACAGGCCTCCCATTTATTTTTCAACAATTCGCCAAGGGGTATTTAGCGCAGAATCATCACGGTTCCGCGTTTCTCCTCGGGGAACTCAATATCCGTGAACTTGTAATTGATCGTCCAGAAGAAGGTTCCCTCGGGCAATGGATTCCCATTGAAGTTGCCATCCCACTTGAAGTCCTTGTCATTGCTTTCGAAAAGGAACTTGCCCCAACGGTCATAGATCTTGACGGTCAGCGTTTCCATGTTCACATAAGTGACTTGGAAGAAGTCGTTGAGACCATCCCCATTGGGCGAAAACACGTTTGGAACGAAGATTCTGCCTGGACAATCGTCCCCAACATTCATTACATCTGAAAGTACGCAGCCATTGAACGTGACGGTCACGTAGTAGTCGCCCAATTGATTGATCTGAATGACTTGTGCATTGCTACCCGTCGACCAGGTATAGGAATCAAACCCTGCACCAGCGTCCAAGTCGATGACTTCGTCAGGGCAGATGTTCACGCTTGGACCAAGCTCGAGCGCAGGTGGCGTCAGCAATACAACTTCTGTGGAGTCCGTGAAGCGGCAACCGTCCACATCCGTTACGGTAACGTAGAAAATGCCCCCTGTCGAAGTCAAGTAATATTGATCGACATTGCCTGTTCCCCAGAGATAATCGTCCCATTGCGCGCCTGCGTCAATGAGGAAGGTTTCCCCGGCACAGAGTTGCTGCGTCGAAGGCAAGAAATCCAAGTTGCTGATTCCTGCAGCTGTTACGGTCACATCATCACTGGAAACACATCCCCAAGCATCCGTTGCCGTCACCGAATATGTGCCGGGTTGCGTCACGTTGATGAATTGGAATCCACCACCGTTGCTCCATTGATAGTTCACGTACGCTGGACCGGCCAAAAGCTGGATTTCTCCACGGTCGCAAATCTGCACGTTGGCAGGGCCGAGGTCCACTGGATAGGTATCGCTTTGGCTGAGGAAGGTAGAACCTGTTGTGCTGCAGCCTGATGCATTGGTGACAGTGACTGAGTAGGTCCCTTCGCCACCTGCTTGAATCGATTGGGTCGTTTGACCCGTGCTCCAGAGGTAGGTGGTGAAACCTGCGCCAGCGTCCAAGGTCGCTTGGGCACCGATACATACCGTATCCACGGCCGGCATATTCAGCACGGGCTCCGGTCCAAAAGTGATCGTCAAAGAAGCCACGGCTTCACAACCGTTGGCATCGGTCGCAGTCACCGTATAGATTCCCGTACCATTGACGATAATCCCTTGGGTGGTTGCACCGTTGCTCCATGCATAACTGCTAAATCCACCGGTAGCAACCAATGTTTCAGGCGTGCCTAGGCAGCCTGTTGCACTGCCGGAAACCACTGCAACTGCAGCGGGGAAATTGGTGACAGTGGTGCTTGCAACGCGCTGACAACCGTTGGGGTTTGTCACGGTCACTGTATATGTGCCGGGTGTTACAACGGTGATGCTTTGGCTGTTGGCACCTGTGCTCCAGTTGTAACTTGAGAATCCAGAACCAGGATCAAGCACGGTCGATTGGCCGGCGCAGGTGTTGATCGTGGATGGCAATGCCGGTGTCGCATTGGGCAGTACCGTAACGGTAATGTCATCGACCGCGGAGCAAAGTGTACCTGGATTGGTCACCGTAACTGAATAGGTTCCACTTGTCGTCACACTGATGATCTGACCGTTTTGACCGGTGCTCCAAGTATAGGCGAATCCGGGAGGAGCTGCGAGCAAGGTATTTTGGCCTTGGCAAATGGTCTGATTGGGGCCGAGTTCCACCGTAGGCAGTGGAGATTCGGTCACTTGAATGCTGTCAGGCCATTCGCAACCGTTGATATCGGTCACGGTGACGTGATAAAATCCGCTGGAATTGACCGTATTGGTCTGCGTGGTGACGCCATTGCTCCAATAATAGGCCGCAATATTCGGACCAGTACCTGCGTCCAATGTAATACTGCTGCCTTGGCAGAAGAAGTTGGCAGGGGCCGTGACGCCAAATCCAAGCGGGGCATTAAAGTCAACCACGTTGGTGGAGGTCGCGCCGACGCATCCGTTACCATCGGTTACGGTGACCGAATAAGGGCCAACGTTAGATGTGATCAGCAGTTGGTTGATGGATCCTGTGCTCCAAACGTAGTTGGGCCATCCTGCTCCAGGGTTCAACACGACGTCGCTGCCGGGGCATTTTCCGACGATCGGAGCCAAAATCGGCACGGGAAGGGTGTCCACATTCACGACAATGGTGTCGCGGTTGGTGCAACTGTTGCCGTCCGTAACAGTGACGGAAAAAGTTCCTGATGCCGATGTTGCAATGCTTTGGCTGATGGCACCGGTGCTCCAAGCATAGTTGGGATACACGTTGGCGACCGTCAGTGGCAGCGCCTGCCCAAGGCATATACTCGTATCAGGTCCCAGATTGACCGTTGGAATCGTATGATTGAAAAGGTTCATGGTGTCCCGACCGAGGCAACCAAAAATGTCGGTCACCACTGCGAGGTATTGGCCAGGGTTGGTGACGCTCACCGTTTGTGTAAATGAACCGGTGTTCCAGAAATAAATGGAGAACCCTGAGCCTGCATCGAGCGGAACGGCCGTTCCCGGGCATACCGTCACGTCAGGTCCGAGGTTGACAATCGGTCCCGGATTGACGGTGACGATGGTCGAATCTTGGCTTTGGCAACCGAGGGCATCGGTGACTGTGAGCGTGTAAGTCGTCGTTGTCGGAGGAAATGCCGTCGTTGCAGCCGTATTGGTGCTCGTCAAAAAGGTTGTCGGCGTCCACGAATAGCTGTAAGGGCCTTGGCCACCCGAGGCGCCTGTTTGTGGCAATTGTGCGCCGATGTTCACGCCCAAACCGGAGCAAACCGAGGCGTTCGGGCCTGCATTGGCCACGACGACCAAGGCAGGGTTTTCTGAAACTTGCAGGGTAAAGGTTCCTTGGGCTGCAGCGCGGCCTTCTACGACAATGTAGTAAATGCCTGGCTGACAAATAGGTACGGATACTTGTGAACCGTTTCCGCAGAATCCGGAGTTGCTGAACAATTGTGTACAACCGCTGTTCAGAACGTAAACATCCGAAGGCATCGATCCGGCGCCGCAGGTATTGACCACCAAACCAATGGGTTGGGTGATGTTGATTTGATACGTAACGTCATTACCGGACACAAATGCATGGCTACTGCTGTAGCATTCGTTGCTGTTGAAGTGCGTGATGGTGGTAAAGCCGGGAGCAACGCCACCCAAATCAATCGCGTTTGCACACCCGTCACCGCGTGTGTACCGCCAGAAGGTTTCAAGGGTAGGATGATAAACATCGTTGGCACAAGCTCCATTTTGCTGGCCATGATTGTACCATTGACAAGGTGGTCCCAATCTGTAGTTCAAGGTGGTGTAAGGAGTCGTGGTTCCACTGTTGCAGCGCAGGTCATCGTCATCAATTGCACCTAAACAAAGTCCAAAGAGAAAACCACCGCAGCAAAAGCCTACATCATAGGCGCAACGTGAGCCGCCGCATCCGATACCGAGCAATTGGTCCGGACTTTCGTCTTCCCAAGTGTCCAAGCGCACTTCAAGTCCGCCACCGACTGCTGGTGTGGGTGTGGTGAAATTGTAGAATACCGCGTTCCAGACGTTGAGTGGTGGAGTGTAATCTTCCAGCAATCCGTTTCCGGAGCAGGACAAACCGGGAATGGTGCCTTGAACCCAAGATACGCCATTGGTGACCGGTTCGCGGCCCCAGATATTGTAGCTGAGGTCATCAGGAGTGCCGACAATTCCAAAAAAGGCCGCATCCGTTTCCGGAAATGAAATGTTGAACTGCCTCAACCTTCCTTGGAGCTGGATAGGACCGTCGTTGAATACTTGTCCCCACGCAATACTCCCTCCGAGGGAGGACCAAAGAATAAAAGCAACAAGTCCAAGCCTAAAGAAATAAGCGCACTTTCTCATCATAATTCACAGCAATAGATTGCAATCCGAGCTAAAGATAACTATCACATTCGCCCTCTCCAAAAATGAAGGCCTATTTTTTGAGTTTCATCATGCTCACCTTGGTCGGAATACCATCGATATTCGCCGAAATCACAAGTCTGGATTCGGTGAGTGTATCGAGATGGTAGGCTTCTTCGGCTTGCGTAACCAATGAAACGTAAATCAATGAATCTCCTCTTTGAAGGTATTTACTGGTAAGCGTATCCTGATTGCTGTTGGATGTACCCTGTCCAAACACAGTCCCGTTTTCACGGAATTCATACTCCGTGCCCTTGAAACCACGTCCGCCGATGATCATACCGCCGCGGTTGATATGGAAGACCTTCCATTTTCCAACAATCAAGTTCTGTTTTTCGGCTTTGCAGCCAAATGACAGGATCATCGTCAGCACGACGAGGGATCCAAACAAGCTTCTTCCTTTCAACATTCTCCGAGAGATTTTCAGTATTCGACCAAATTTCCAGCCAAAATACCAATCAAAGCTTTGCTTTCGTAAAATTTTATCAACCAAATGCTTGTCCATATTGGCCAAACGCGGGTCGAATGAAGGCTTTGCAATGCGATTCCCGGCTAGCGGGCGCGCATCACACGCACCACCTGTTGTTCAGCACCCACTTGCACGCGAAGGCAATACATGCCGGCGGGTGTTTCCAATCCCGCATTGGTCCTGCCATCCCAAGTCCAGCGCAAAGGCACGCCCGGAATCCCCTTTAGCCCCGATTCCCAGACGATTCGGCCTGTCATGTCGGTAATGGACAAAACAACGTTTCGACCGCTAGCCAAGGAGAAGTCGACATGCAAACTGGCATCAAAAGGATTTGGATAGACCTGCAAATCAGTAATTTCCGGTTTTGGAACTGCAAGGAACCCCGCAGAGTCCTCGATCACCAGGATGCGTTGATCACCGGCAATTTGTGTGAGCAACTGTACACCGCCGTTGGGCCAAATCACCCAGAGACTATCCACAATCGTATCGGTGCCCATCCCAAAATGCGCGATATGGGTATGCTGCGACATATGACTGCTGCCTCCATTGACCTCATGGATCCACTTGTCTGCCCCTACCTTGACGATCATTTTGGCCCCAAATGCATCCCGGTTGCTATAAGTCCCGCGTGGCTCGACCTGCAACCAATGGTTGGATCCGCTGTAGTCATTGCTGTACAGCCGCGAAACGTCGTTTCCGCCGAGGGACAAATTCACCACGTTCACAAACATGTCCAAGTCGCCATCCTTGTCAAAATCCGCCATGGCCATTCCACGGCCCGCATTGGTATCCCCGAGATTCAAGGCCAGCGTCACATCGCTAAAAGTACCGTTTCCAAGGTTGCGATACATTTTGTCGGGGTCTTGGATGACGTTTGCAAAAATGGGAATCAACTGAATGTATCCATGCGCGATGAACATGTCTTGCCATTTGTCGTTGTCGAAGTCGATCCACGCATTTCCCCAGCCGGTTGCCATCGCATTTCCGATCGAATCGTCTTCAATTCCGGCTTGCGTCGCCATCTGGAAAAAAGTATGGTTGGGCTGCTGCTGATACAATGCTGCCGCCCCGATGTCGGTGATATAATAGTCCAAATCCAGATCGTGGTCATAGTCGCCGACAGCGATGCCCATTCCGTACATGGCCTGATCGGCGTAGGTGCTTGCGCCGACATCCGCATACGGCCCGGGATAATTGTTTTGATAAAGGCCATTGGGTGCTACCCACATGCCAAAGTCGTTGGCGACCAAAATGTCGGGATCGTTGTCGAGGTCGTAGTCCGTAAACACCACGCTGAGCGCACAGCCGGTATCATTCACCATTTCCTGCGCACCGATATCCGTGAAAGTCCCGTTGCCATTGTTGTGAAACAAGGAATTACCGTTGCAGCGGTGGGCATAGCCGATGGGTTGACCACTGCTGTCGGTGATCGCTTGGCCCAGCCAAACATAGTTTCCGCGGTAAAGGTCCAACAGTCCATCGCGGTCATAGTCACCAAATGCTGCCGAACTGACCCACATCGAATCGAGGCCGATTCCCGAGGAAACGGAGGCATCCGTAAATGTTCCGTCGCCGTTGTTTTGAAAAAACAGATTCGGCTGATGCCACATGGTCGAAATGAAAATCTCGCGAAAACCGTCATTGTCCACATCGCCCGTCACCACGCCTTGCGTGTCCCAAGTGATATTGCCGAGTCCTGCAGCGACGGTGACATCTGTGAAACTTCCTGCGCCATCGTTCCGGTAAAGCTTGTTGTCGCCGGTGCCACCGACCGCGATCAAATCTTCGTCGCCGTCTCCGTCGTAATCAAACCAAGCCGACCCACCACCCATTTGCATCGCATTGTAGCCGCGATGTTGGACCCCGGAGGAAGATGTGACATCCACAAATCCGGATTGAGAAGTGACAAAACCGGCCGAGCTCAAAAAAAGCAGTAAAAAGAGAAGGATACGTGACATTGCTGATTGATTTTGAAGAAAGTTAATCAATTGGATTGGAATATTTGCCTGCTGAGGCCAACATTGCCGTTCTCGCGGCCCGTTTTGCCTTCTGTCACTGGCAATTGCGAATGTTTCCACAAAAAACGATATTTGTGATATGCCGATTATCGATGAAACGGGCTACAAGTCGCCCTATTTTTTGTCCAATGCACATTTGGGAACGATTGTGCCCAATTTGCTGCGGTTTACATTCGGCGTCAATTACCAACGGGAGAGGATTTTTACGGCCGATGGTGATTTTCTGGACATAGATTGGTCGGTCGGCGGCAACAAACGTTTGGTCATTCTCAGCCATGGATTGGAAAGCAGTTCACGTGCGACGTACATCGTGGGAATGGTCAAGCACTTCAACCGGCACGGTTACGATACCCTTGCATGGAACTTCAGGTCCTGCAGTGGCGAAGTGAATCTGACGGTGCCTTTTTACCATCCGGGGCAAACGGACGATTATCAATTGGTGGTGGATGCAGCGATCGCGAGAGGCTACCAAGAAATTTATCTTGCCGGATTCAGCCTTGGGGGAGCGATCACACTACGGTATCTGGGCGAATTGGGTGAAAAGGTCAGGCCGGAGATCAAACGTGCGGTTGTTTTTTCAGTTCCGACTGATCTTTCGGCAAGCGCACACCACCTCTCAGAAGGCAATCAAGCAATGTATGGGCGAGCATTCCTGTTTAAATACAGGCGCAAAATGAATTTGAAGGCCAAAAAGATGCCGGAGCATTATGACATGACGGCTTGGGATCATATTCAAACCATGATCGATTTTGACGAGGCCTTTAATGTGCCGTGGCATCACCACCGCAATGCCGAGGAGTTTTATGCTGCAACGACGCCCAAAGACCTGCTGACGGATATCGGGATTCCTACCTTGATTGTGAATGCGATGAATGATCCGTTTTTACCGCCTGCCTGCTATCCTTGGGACGCTGCAAGCAGCCGCGATAACCTCTTTTTGGAAGTCCCTGAATTGGGTGGTCACGTGGGATTTATGACCTTGAGTTGGAAGGGAATCACCTGGAGCGAAGGACGTGCACAGGCGTTTTTCGAGGGTTGAAAGCCTTATCCGACAAAAAGAGCCAGCATTCCGACCACCAATGCCCCCACAAAAATGGCCGCCACAGGTAGCAACAGCAGGGTAGGGAGGACGCGTTCTTCAGTGACTTTCATGACTTCTTCTTTGTGGAATTTGGATCTTAGATGAGTATGCAAGGCTAAAGGTTGCAGCGGGGCGAGATTTTTTTTTCGAATGGGCATGCCTGAGACCAATGAAGTTTTTACAAGGGCCATTGCCTTTTGACTCCAACCAATTTATTATCTTGGCAACATGAAAAAACTCAACATCTTCGCTTGTCTGCTCGTGGTGACTGTACTATTGGTAGGTTGCAGCACCGAGGTAAAAAGGATTCTTCCAAAACAGGATGGAATGTGGCTTTCAACCTCCATTTTGGTAAACTCATACGTGAACAGCACGCTCGACAGTAGCTATACCATCACGGATGGGAGCACCTACACGTTTGACAAAAATGGAACCGGTACAAGAGTAGATGCAGGCGGCGCATCCCGTAACCTCACTTGGGGAATGAATCCCAGCGGGGAAATTATAATTATCTGTTATCCAACCGTCTCCACTACCGGATGCGCTGACTATCTGGTGATCTCTTCTACCAAAAACCGGCAGGAGTGGCGCGTTACAACGGTGGGTGCGGTCAATGGAGAGTGGATCGAGGAATTCCATGTGTTGACACGCATCGAATAGCATTTCGCTTCCCATTGCCCCAAACGTGTGGGGTGATGGAGGAGAGACATCGGCTTTTTATCGAATAGCCAGATGCTGAATTTTTTCAGTGTCTGGCGATTTGTTTTTGGAATCATCAGGAATCCTTCTACCTTTGCACCCGTTCCTGAAAAAAAATGTTTCCAAGTAAAAATCTGATTCCGACCACTTTACTTCAGCCTGTTCAGGAAGAATCTTATTTTTTTTCTATAACCGATGCAACCAATCTTCCAAAGGCGGTATCTACCCCTTTGAAAGCACAAAATCTGTATTTCAAATTTTAAAATATTTCAAAATCACTATGAAATCATTTATCAAAGTATTCGCTGTTACCCTCATGTTGGCTGTTGTTGCTGTAAGCTGCGGCAAAGTCGAGAAAATCCTTCCAAAGAAAGACGGTATGTGGGTTGGCACCAGCCAAACTGTTGTGACCTACGTCGATGACTCGCTCGTTTCTACAGAAACCGATACCGACAGCCTTGGCAAAATGTTCTTCGACAAAGAAGGAACAGGTTACAGCGTTGACTTCCAAGATTCGAACCGTACCGACTTCACATGGTCTGTGAACGACGACAACGACGTCATCACCATCACCGGTACTGACAGCGGCTCTGTTGCAATGCCTTACGACATCCTCGAAAGCAGCAGCAAAGAGCAGAAGTGGTTCGGTACTTTGTCTTTCGACATCTTTGGTATCGTTACCAAAATCGAAATCACCTCTACCATGGAGCGTGCCGAGTAATTTCGGTCCCTCTCCTTGCAAAAGGATTTGATGCAAATGCCGGCTTTTTAGTCGGCATTTGCTTTTTATGCCCTTTTAGTTGCCTTTGCCCGCAGGCGCGCAATCGCATCGCCGACATTCATATGCAGCCGCATTCCAGAAAATTCCTCCGTCGGAATGAAAGGAAATTCCCACTTTTAATCTTTGCAAAAGTTCAACGACATGGATTCATCTTCTAAGGCGATTCGGATCGAGACCAAAATGGAGTCCAAGGACTTCCTGGGTCTCGTATTTTTTCTGACCTATCGCCGGCCAATGGTCCTGATTGTGACCTTCTTGGGGATTGTCTTCTCCGGATGGGGAGCGCTTGCGCTCGCTGGAATCATTGAATTCTCCGCATTCTCACCCGCATTTACCCTGCTCTACGGTTTGTTTTTCCTTTTCTGGATCCCGATTGCGGCCTATTTGCGCGGGAAAAGGCAATACGCTTCCTCCAAACGCAGTCAGGAATTGCGCAAATTTGAATTCACAGGTCAGGCGATTCACATGCAATCCGAATCCTCCACCAACGACTATAAATGGTCATCGGTGTACGAAGTCCGGTTTTCGGGAAATTGGGTGCTGATTTTCTTGAGCCGTGCCGAGGCGATATTCATACCCAAAGGGGCATTTTCACCCGATCAACTCTCGGAATTCAGAGCTTTGGTCAATAATATGAACGGCCTTAAGGTCAGGGGCTAATCCTCGAAGGTCCAATTCAAGCCCTGTCGGCAAGTTCAAGCCAACGGTCACTGCGGCGTTCGATCGTCTGCCGCAATTCGGCGACTTCTTTTGCCCAAGCCTCCAATTCGCGAAAATCTCCAGAACCTAGGTTCAGCTTTTGCTCAACCGCCGCCTTTTTAGCCTCCAAATCGGCGATTTCCTGTTCCAGGCCTTCGTATTCTTTTTGCTCTTTGTAGCTCAGTTTTTTAGAATCGTCTTTCTTGGTTTGCACGGCCACCGGTGCCGCTGCATTGGAATTGGAGGCTTTTTCCGATTGCCGTGCGGCAATCTCCTCAGCGGCCTTACGTTCCCGGTATTCACGGAATGTGCCCGGAAATGGTTTGATTTCGCCGTTTCCTTCAAAAATGAAGAGGTGTTCACAGAGCTTGTCCAAGAAATAACGGTCGTGGCTCACGATCATCAGACAGCCGGCATAGCTCATCAAAAACTGCTCCAAGGTATTCAGCGTGATCAAGTCCAAATCGTTGGTCGGTTCGTCCAAGATGAGGAAGTTGGGCTGTGTCATGAGCACACGCAACAGAAAAAGCCGCCTTTTTTCACCTCCACTGAGGCTGCCGACCAATTGTTGCTGCATCGCCGGCGGAAATCCAAACATGATCAACGTGGCACTCGCTTTCAACTTGTCGCCATTCCCCAACACGATTTCCTCCGCGACTTCGGTGATCACGTCGATGATCTTCTGCCCATCCTTGATTTCAATTCCTTCCTGCGAATAGTAGCCGAAATGAATCGTTTCGCCTTGGGAAATCGTTCCAGTATCAGGAGCAACCTGCTGTGTGAGCAAGTTCAAAAATGTCGTTTTGCCGATCCCGTTAGGTCCGACAATGCCAATGCGTTCGCCACGTTTGAAAACATAGCTGAAATCGCGAACCAAGGTCTTGTCGCCGTAGGCCTTGGTAACATGCTCCAATTCGAGGATTTTGTTGCCAAGCCTTCTTGCTGCAAAATTCAAGGCGATGTCCTTGTCCCTTTCCGATCCCTCCGCCACTTCCATCAATCCATGGGCGGCGTCGATACGCGCTTTGCTTTTCGTGGTTCTTGCTTTGGGCTGCCTACGAAGCCATTCAAGCTCGGTGCGGAGCAAGTTTTGCGCGCGCGCTTGCAAGGCATCTTCCGCGGAGTGACGCTCTGCCTTTTTCTCCAAAAAGTTCTCGTAGTCGCCGACATACCGATGCGCTTGACCGTGGTCAAGCTCGACGACCTCGTTGCAGACGCGGTCCAGAAAATACCGGTCGTGCGTCACCAAAATGAGGGACATTGCCTTGACTGCCAAGTAGTTTTCCAGCCACTCGATGGTGGCGGTGTCAAGGTGGTTGGTAGGCTCGTCCAATAGGAGCAGGTCGGGTTCGCTCACGAGGGCTTGGCCGAGCGCGACACGCTTGTGTTGCCCCCCTGAGAGCGCCGACAAGGGCATTTCCAAGTCATTGACCCCGAGTTTTCCCAAAATTTCTTTGACCCTGAAATCAAAATCCCATGCGTTCAGTTCCTCCATGCGGTCGATCGCATTTTGCAGCTTCTTGGGATCCGAATCGGGATGTGAGGAGAGCTTTTCATAGTCACGAATGGCCTTGATCGTCGGATCATCGCCGGTAAACAGCGCATCCATGACGGTGACAGCGTTCCCGAAATCAGGGTTTTGGCTGAGATAAACGGCTTTGATTCCGTTTCGAAGGCTCACTTCGCCGCGGTCAGGGGTATCTTGACCGGCAAGGATGCGCAACAAGGTCGATTTTCCGCAGCCATTCCTGCCGACAAGCGCAATCTTTTGGCCCTTTTCAACGCCGATATTCAAGTCATCAAACAGGACTTTGATGCCAAAAGATTTAAATAGGCCATTGGCGCTGAGGTAGTTCATAGCAAAAAGTTAAAACGGATCAGAATTTTGGGGGAGTTTCAGGGTCTGTTTCCGGATTCTCCGGTGCTTCGTCGTCGTAGTGTCGCTCCTTATTGTTGCGGCGCAAGCCCAATTTGATACCTGCATTGATGATCACATTGGTCGGATAGAATTTTTCCGTAAGTCCCACTGCTTCCGTCCTGTCAGTAACCATACAAACTCCAGTGCTCGGCGTCACAACGTGCGTCCGGCGAACGGAAGGAATAAACTTGAATCCCAAACCGGAGTAGAAGTCCAGCACCAACCTTCCACGCGACGTTTGCCATCCAAACCGCACAATGGCCCCGACTTGATGAAATTTTTCGCTGTACAATTCGCAGTCATTGGAATCGGGATTGCCGGTGGTATAAGCGATCCACTCATTTTGATACTGGGAATAACGGTAAAACAACATCGGACTGAAATAGGAGCGAAGCTTCGGCTCTGAGAAGTACCGCTTTTTGTCCATGTAAATGCGGTAGGCAAGGTAGATACCCCCGCCATACGCAAGCATGGGGCGGTCGCCGCGCTCATACCAAAACCCATTTTTGTAGATCGCACCAAGCCCAAATTCAAGGCTGCTGCGTTTTCCGAGCTCCATTTCGTAGAAAAGTCGCGCCTCATTGATGCCCAGTTGCAACAAATCCAACTTGATTACATCGAGTTGATTGGGTTTCTCCCCTTTGATTCTGCCAACCTTGAGTGGTTTGCCCGGCTTGAGTTCCACTTTTGTCTGCGCATGCACCGCGTTGGAAGTGCAAAAAATCAATAGCACGAACACGATCCAAAAGCTGCGGAACATCAATCTTGAGGGCATTTCTTTTCTTCTCACGAATCTAAAATCCAATTCGGCTTCATGGCCTTGTTGGTAATACGGCAAATTTACGAAGCTTGGGAAGGAATCAAAAGCCTAATAAGAGTTCGTTCATCGATCCATTCAACAATGGAAGCGTCATGCTTGCTTGTTGGCCAAACCATTTCCCGATTTTAACGGCCAAAACCTGACGTTTTATCCGGGATATGAACGTTTTTGTCAAAACTGTGTAAAAAATTTGTTCGTTGATCAAAACAGATCTCTAATTTTGCAACGTTGACCTAAGACTGATTTTTGAACGCTTTGCACTGCGAATGATGGATGCAACGCAGATTTTCGAAAGAAAATTTGTTTCCATCAGTAAAGTGCAATTGTTGACTGACTGAAAAGACCCTGCCGTTTGGTGGGGTCTTTTTGGCTCCGGACCTTTCGTTTCATAGAACCATTCGCGCAGTTCCCGCACAATTCTGCACCGTTGAAGCCGCCGAATGCAAGGTATGGCAACCAACACTTACTTTTGCGTCAGAATCAATGGTTGATTCGAATTCATCCGCAAGAAAATGCGCCGCCTCCAACATATCGCAAACGGCATTGCCTGAGGGCAGTCGAAAAGCTCGGTAGCTCCGGTTTTGGGATTGTTTTTGCCCTTTCCGTTCCATTCCCAGTTTGTTCGCGCTGCCAATTCAGGTAAAACGCGATCGATTTTTTTGGATGCTGTCTTCGAATCAAATTCGGCTAATCCTTTCCAAATCATCGGAATTATTCATTTTTGACTTCGGGAATTGATGGCTTTCGTCGATTTCAGCACCTTCACAGGTGTCCGAAGCCATTTTCAACCATTCGATTTTTTTCAATTGAAACAGATTAAAAGCAAAGACCTTGTCCGTCTGGGCCTCGAGAAAGGGAGCCTCGCCGGACTGGCACTGGATATTTTACGCAAGCACTACAAACACGGCGACCCCGCTGAAGGGATGGCGCTGCTGCAACAGCTGCTTGCAAACCCCGGGGAATTCGCTGAACACCCCATTTTCGGGCCGATCGCCCAAAAACTGCTGCCGCCGCCCGAGCCGGTTGCCGGGCAGAAATTCGCATTGCTCGACGCCTCCAAAGGCTACCGCACCTACGGAATCGAAGGGATCGATGCGGCCACTGTGGAGCAGATGGATCTGGCGATGCGGTTGCCGGTGACGCAGGCAGGTGCGCTCATGCCCGATGCGCATTTGGGGTACGGGCTACCGATCGGAGGCGTCCTCGCGACACGCGGCGTCGTGATTCCGTATGCTGTCGGCATGGACATCGGCTGTCGCATGTGCCTCACCGTCACGGACATGCCTGCGAGCGCGCTTAGCCGCGACCGCGACCGCCTGCGAAAGATCGTGCGGGAAAACAGCGCATTTGGCAAGGAGATTTTCACCGATCCCAGCGACGATGCCATCTTGGAGCGCCCCGAATTCGGGGAATTGCCCTTGCTGCGCGAATTGCAGGGCCTCGCTGCAAGACAAATCGGAAGCAGCGGTTCGGGGAACCACTTTGTCGAGCTGGGCATTGTCGAACTCGACGCCTATTCGCGGGATTTGGGGCTTGCAGCGGGAAGCTATCTGGGGATTCTCACGCATTCGGGATCGCGCGCCTTGGGCGCTACGGTTGCACAACACTATACCGACTTGGCGCGGCAATTGTGTCAGTTGCCCAAGCCGGCGAGCCATTTGGCTTGGTTGGACCTCGACAAATCCGAAGGGCAGGAATACTGGATGGCGATGAACTTGGCGGGTGATTTTGCCTCCGCTTGCCACCACGACATTCACCGCCGGATCTTGAAGGCCTTGGGGGCCGGGAGCCTGACCGTCGTCGAAAACCACCACAACTTCGCCTGGAAGGAGATTTTGCCGACAGGGGAGGAGGCGATCGTGCACCGCAAGGGCGCAACACCTGCCGCCCTCGGCGAACTGGGCGTCATCCCGGGCTCGATGTTGCATCCCGGTTTTGTCGTGCGCGGGAAGGGCAATCCTGCGAGTTTGAGCAGCGCAAGCCATGGTGCAGGTCGCAGGCTCAGCCGTACCAAGGCCACGAATAGCTTCACGCGCCACGCCATCGAAAAGCAACTTGCCAAGGCCGAAGTCACCTTGATCGGTGGCAGTCCGGAAGAAGCCCCGGATGCCTACAAAGACATCTTTGAGGTGATGGCCGCCCAAGCAGATTTGGTCGATGTGATTGCAAAGTTCTGGCCAAAAGTGGTGCGCATGGACAAGGGTTGAGACGGGCATAAACTTGATTCGAAGGAGGGAAATCAAATTTTCTCCAGAGGCTAAAGTTTGTAGTTTTGAGGTTCAATCCAAAGTTGTCTCATGAGTACATTGTTTAAGGTAGATCGGTCACCCATTGCAGGGAACGGGGTTTTTGCGCTGACAACCATCGCAAAGGGGCAACCCATTACGCTGATGACGGGCACATTTTGCACCGACGATGAGATCATTGCGCGTATCAAGGCTGGCGATGAAGTGGTTTCCGATCCATTGCAAATCGGCGATGCCGAATTCATCGACTTGGACGAAACGTCAAGATCATTCAATCACTCTTGCAACCCCAACGCTTACCTGCGGGGGCAGAATGAGATGATCGCCTTGCGTGAGATTCAGCCATTGGAGGAAATTACTTATGACTATTCTCCGACGATCAACTACAACGATGCAAAATTTGAAGAAGTTGGCATCGAAAAGTGGACTTGTAAGTGTGAATGCGGCGCTGTCAATTGCCGTGGAATCATCGATCAATTCAAAACCTTGCCGGAAGCGCGACGTGATTTTTACATCACCCATCGGTACCTGCAGGATTATATGCTGAGCATCTATCAATGACAGCCTGAGGTTTGTCGAAAGATCAAAAAAAATCCCGCCGGAGGCGCCGGCGGGAGATCTTTATACTGGCAAAAATTGCTTTGAGGCAGCATTCGCCAAAGAACGGGGGATACTTTTTGGAATCAGCCTTTGATCGTTGCGGGGATCACAAGCATCACACGCGGCATTTCCTCCTTGATTTCCTTTTTCTGGAAGTTGATGCGCTCGACCTCTTCGACTTCAAAGTAGATTCTTGATCCGGGATAGGCGGTCTTGAGTTCGCCTTGGTAGAGTTCCACAGGTACGCCTCTTTGAATTTCTGCCCCGGAATAGGTTTTGATGACTTTCGGCACGCCAATCATTCCTTCCTGATACATGAGCTTGACCGATTTGGCTTTGTAACGTGCGTCCAAAGGCAGGGTCTTCGCGAATTCGCCATCAGGGATGAGCTTGACGGTCACGGTCTGCCTTTTGTTCACGCCTGACATGCCATTGACTTCTTGTCCGTTGACAAAGAGCCCGATACGTGGTTGGCTCGGCTTCAGGACATTGTATTTCAAGTTGTCGATCTTGACACTCTGACCGTTGGTATTGGAATAAATCGACAGCGTGTAATCCTTTCCAGTCGGAACAATCGTGATTTCGCGCTTGCTCTTCGAACTTTTCAGGATATTCCCACCGCCCGTAGACTTGCTGAAGTCCGGATTATAGCTTTCGCCCAGGGCAGGCACATCGACATCGACGGTATTGCCACAATCCCTGTAAAGGATTTGCAGCGCCTTTGAACGGACGACCACCTCGGGTTTGCGCACCTTGAATTGGCCTTTGAGCGGAATCTCAATCATTTTTCCCTCGGCATCGGGAACTTTGATCATCGCCGTATAGTGCTGAATTCCTTCGGATTGACCTTCAGGAATCACGTTGCCATTCGCAGCGATCGTCATCGTGGCGGTGCTTCCTCCAGGGTCCATGCTCAAGCCCGAACCGACAAATTCCGGTTTGATGGACTTGGAAGCCACGCCGACCGCCAAACGGGTTTGGTACTTCATCCCAGCAGCGACATATTCCGAGGTCGGTGCTTCGAATGCAATCAAGGAGTCGATGGTGAACGTAAATCCTTTGACCAATTCCTTCGTTTGGTGGAGCAGTCCGCCTTGTACGTCGCGCACGTCCATTTTGAACTTTTCCATCAAAGCCATGTCGGCAATCACGGGCTTGCCGTGGAAGGTGAAATATTCCCAAGTTTTGTTTTTGCTCGATGCATCGCTCACCTTGGGATCATTGGCAGGGTCGAGGGCGAGCATCGAGAAGTGGTTTTGCTCATGCTTCGGATCCTGCTTCGCATAAAGCGCATTCGCCCATTTGACAAAGGACTCGAGTTTGGCGCGCAATTCAACCGCCTTGCCATTTCCATGTCCGCCGTTGCCGACATCGTCCGTTCCCAACCAAAACGAATAGTTCTTGGTGGTTTCATCCTTTTTCTGGATTTCGCCGGTAATGGGGTCTTTTTGGCCGATTTCCTCGAGGTTGGCAGTCACTTCGTCGATGTAGGAAATGACTTTGGTAGCCTCGGTATTGATCTCGGAAAGTGTCGGCTTAAAGGCACTGTATTTGGTAATGCCACTGCCTTCCTGTTTTTCAATGGTATTCAGGATGTCGCTCGTAAGCGATTGGTTTTGAGTGCCGTGTGCGCCGGCGGTCTCTCTCAGCGATGCCCGCAAACTTTCAAAAGCTTGCAAGATTTCTGCACTCACGTTCAGGGCCAGCATGGCCGTGAGCACGAGATACATCATGTTGATCATTTTTTGTCTGGGTGAAAGCGATGAACCAGCCATATTTTTTCTCCTTCTTTGAATACGTTAGAATTTCACGGAAACCTTGGTTGCGGTCAGGCACCTAGTTTTTGGGCAAGCAAAAGCTGATTGCGCATTCCCTGACGGGTCGCCTTGCCAAACCAAAACCTAGACGGATGCTTTTATTATTCTGCAGAAGACAAATCAACGCGGCCGTCGTCGCTCTATTTCCTGCATTCGAAGGCATAATGCGCGACACTCAAAAAAGATACACAGCTCTTCCAATAAAAGTTCCGAGTTCAGTAAATCGTGTTGATTTGTAGGGACTCTGAAGTGGTGGAGAGTTGAAAGTGGAGAGTTGAGAGTTCTGTTGGCTTCTCAATTCTCAATTCTCAATTCTCAATTCAAAAAAACCGCCTATTTCTCTAATCACTTTAACCGATGCTATGCAAATGACTGTGAATAATGGTCTTCCCTTTGCGGATGCGTCGGCTTACCTTTGCGCCCAATGCGCTGTAAATGGTTGCCGGGCCTGATTTTGCTCTGCTCCCTGATGGCTTTTCAGGCCAAGGGACAGATGTTGCGTGTCCACATTGCGCCGGCAGACAAACTCGAATCCTTTACTTATCAGGCACTAGGCGACGAAGTCGTCGTCATGACAGCCGATTCATTTCCGCGGAAAGTGACCGTTTTGCATACTTTGGAGAAGGTCGACGTCACCGTTGGGGCAGATGGGATCATGCTTGCGCAAGGCAGCAAAAAATTCGGGCCATTTGAGTCCCTGCATTTCTGGTGCAATGACGAAAAACCGCGTTTCAAACTGTTTTTGGACAAGGCGGCGATCGCATTTCGTACGTATCCCGACCATTTGCGCATCGAAACCGGACCACGTTATTTGGAGCTGGTCAACGAGGTTTTTGTCGAGACCTATATCAAAGGCGTGATTCATGCCGAGGCAGGGCACCATAAATCCTTGGATTTTTTCAAGGTACAGGCCTTGAGTGCACGCACCTACGCCCTGCGCAACATCGGCCGGCACAGCAATCACGGCTACGACCTCTGCGACAATACCCATTGCCAAGCCTACAAAGGTGAGTACCTCAACAGTCCGCTGATTGATCAAGCCGTGGCTGAAACTGCAGGCGAAGTCATCGTTTTTGAGGACAATCAGCTCATCGAGGCCGTCTTTTCAGCGAATTGCGGCGGATTTACAGCCAACAGCGAAGACGTTTGGGTCGCGAATGTCAACTATCTGCGCGCAATGCCCGATTACAATTTCTGCGAAGGTTTTGACAACCACGCTTGGCATATCACCATTCCGAAATTGGATTTTCTGGCCAAAATGGGACGCTACCTCAACATTGAAGCGGTGAGTTTCGACATCATTCCCGACATCAGCGGCCGTGTAAAACGGGTTCTTGTCAACGGCGAAAGCAAATATGTGATCTCCGGAGAGGAACTTCGCAGGCTGTTCAAACTCAAGAGTTCCAAGTTTCATGTCTTTGATTCGCAGAGCCTTTTGTTCATCGAAGGTTCGGGATTCGGGCACGGCGTGGGCATGTGCCAAGACGGCGCCTATTACCTGAGCGAAACGGGAATGGATTACCACCGCATCCTCAAACATTATTACCAAGGCGTTGACATTCTGAACATCGACAAGGTCAAGAACCTTTGGTGAATGTAAGGCCTCGGTTTTGTACCAATTTGCCTTGTCCGTTCAACTCTTCCGGCCTCACAACGTCCTTACAAAAACCATTCCTTCACCACACCGACAATTCGCTCGACATTGATCTTTTCAATCGGATGCGGCGTATTGGGCATCACGAAAAGTTCGGCGTTGGGCAATAGGCGATAGGCGGCAATCGTTTCTTCGAGCGTCACCATCGTGTCGCGGTCGCCGATGCCGATTCTGACGGGATTTGAATTTTTGGGAAAGTCTTCGTTCGCAAGGGCAGGTGCATTTCCCAAGCCGATCATCATCTCGGCGGTGCGGCTGAGGTGCTGCTGCCAATCGTTGCCATGGTGCCGTGTCTCGAGCATCTGCGCGAATTTGGGCACTTTTTCGAGGATGGTCGCCACATCGAGCATCTTCACTTCCTTGGCTGCGCCTTCGGGTGTCCAAGCGAGCTTGGTCGCAAACGTGAAGATCTTGCCCAGCAATTCAGGTTTGCGCAGGGCCAAATACAGCGCGACATAGCCGCCCATCGAGTAGCCGAAGACATGCGGCTGCTGCAATCCGTTTTCAAGGATGTACCGCTCCAAATTCTCGGCAAAATGCGAGATAGCAAAGGGGCGATCAGCAAATGTCTGAGCGCCATGGCCTTCAAAATCAAGGCTATGTACCTCGAAGGCATCCGCCAGCAACGGAAGCCATGGGGTAAATTGCGATTGGGCACCAAGCGCACCGTGCAAGAGGATCAGTTGGGGTTTAGCCATTTCGTTTTTCGATCAAAGCCAATGAAGCGTCCCGGTCGCGGTGCAGCGCATCCACCAATTCGTCGAGGCTTGCAAATTTCACATCGGGCCGGATCCAATCCAGAAATTCAACGCGGACGGATTTTCCGTAGATGTTTTGGTCAAAATTGAAAAGATGAATTTCGATTCCAAGCGGAAAATGGTCGCCGACGGTCGGCTTTTTCCCGATGTTGAGCATCCCGAAATGCGCTTCGCCGCCGACCCACAAGCGGGCGAGGTACACACCTTCGCCGGGAATGAGCTTGTGTGGATCATCAGGCAAGATATTGGCGGTCGGATAGCCGATGGTGCGTCCGAGTTTCTCGCCTTCGACAACCGTCCCGCGGATGCCGTAATCATAGCCAAGAAAGCGGCTTGCCGTGGCAATATCGCCCGACAACAAGGCTTGCCGGATTTTGGTGCTGCTCACATTGGCATTGTCGATTTGCTCGGCTGGAATTTCTTCGACCTCAAAGCCATACAATTCGGCTCCGGCTTGCAATTCCTTGAGTCCTCCGCTGCGATTTTTACCAAAATGATGGTCGTAGCCAATCACGATGCGCTTGATGCCCACGGTTTGAATGAGCACCTGTGAGATGAATTCCTGCGAATCCTGCTCGGCAAATTCACGGGTAAATGGAATCAGGAGGAGCTTGTCGATCCCAAATGCATCCAAGGCTGCGATCTTCTCCTCGATGGCTTGCAACATGCGCAGGGATTTGTCTTCGGGCTGCAACACAAGTCTAGGATGCGGGTGGAAAGAGATGACCACGCTTTCCCCGTCAACCTCCTTTGCTGCATCCAAAAGGCGTCCCAAAATCTTTTGATGCCCCAGGTGCACCCCATCAAATGTGCCGATGGTCGCCGTGGCATTGTGTCCGCGGTCAAAGCCATCCAAGCTCCGAAAAACTTTCATCTTGGCAAATTTACTGCGAATCGGGAATAATCAAAGATGAGTGAAGGCGACGATTGGCGAAGTGGGCGCTATCAGCGGTTGGTGTGAGCGCTGCAGAAAAGCGAAGGGGGCGCTATCAGCGGATGGTGTGAGCGCCCCCTTCCCAAAACCCAATCGGCTAAACCTGCTGCGCAAGCATGGCCTGCAAACCCTCGATGGTGAAGGCGTCTTCGACGCGGAAGTCACCGATACGCGTGCGGCGCAACTCGAGGATGTACGCTCCTACGCCCAGCACCTGCCCGAGGTCATGTACGAGCGTGCGGATGTATGTACCCTTGCTGCAACGTATGCGTGCCGAGGCCCGTGCGGGGGAATCGACCGTTTGCGGATGAAAATCCAACAATTGGTAGTCGTAGACGGTAATGGTGCGCGGTTTGATGTCGACGGTTTTACCAGCACGTGCCGCTGCATAGGCGCGCTGACCATCAACTTTGACCGCGGAAAACTGCGGTGGCAATTGACTGATTTCGCCTTTGAATCCTATAATGGCGGATTCGATCATATCGCGGGTGATGTGCGCAGCGTCACAAATGTTTTCCGCATCAAATTCGGCGTCATAGCTTGGTGTGGTGGCACCTAGCCTGAATTCGACCAGATATTCTTTTTCCTGTGCCTGAATGCTGTCGATCGTTTTGGTCATCTTGCCCGAACAGAGAATCAGCAGTCCGGTGGCCAAGGGATCAAGCGTGCCGGCATGGCCCACTTTTTTGGTTTTGATCAGCCACCGCACTTTCTTGACGACATCAAACGACGTCCAGCCCTTGGCCTTGTCGATCAAGATTACTTCGCCGGCAACAAAATCCATGGGGGAGTGAAAAGTTATAAGTGAAAAGTGAAAAGTGAAAAGTCTTTGGAGGTCGTTGTGGGGAGATCAATAGATGGTTTTCAGGATTGACTTTTCATCATCCATCTCACCGACAAACGCATGTGGAAACCAATGGGAAATTGTAAAAGTGATTGTGAATCAGCCTAATCGGCAACTTTTCACTTTTCGTTCTTCACTTTTAACTTAGTTGTAGCTTTCCTTGGAATATTTGTCGTTTGCTTCGGCTGTGGTGTCTGCAGCTGCTGATTTGCGGCCTTTGGCCACGATTCCCCAGATGATCACGGCATGACCTGCCATGATGAGCGGCGGCGAAACATACAACGACAAAGAAAACTGTGTGGCGTCGATGAAGTCCTCGGTGCTCATGAGCAAATAGCCCAAGGCAATAAGGAAAAGGCCACCAACGATGATGAGAATATTGAGGTTTTTGAGTGGATTTTGCATCGCGAATTCAAGTTACATCAACTGATCGAGGTCCTTGTTTAAGAAGCGTGTGACCGCCCAAGTACTGCTCAACCAGCCTAAAAACGTGCCGAAGATAAGGATTCCTGAAGACAATAACAGGAATTCGTAGCGCATTAACATTTCTTGTGTCGAAAATCCCTCCATTTCGAATCCGCCGAGGCCCAAGTCCATGTACGAAAATGCATAGACCAATCCGATCAGCATGATGTCTGCCAACAATGCTCCCAACATGCCTTGCAGGATGCCCATGCGCACAAATGGCCACCGGATGAATCCCGCTGTAGCGCCGATCAATTGCATTGACCTGATCATCAGGCGCTTGCCGTAGATCGCGAGTCGGATGGTATTGTTGACAATGTAAAAGGCGATCAGCGTGACAATGATCCCGATGATCGCTCCGAATTTGATGAAGCCATACGTGTTGGCACGCAATTGCTCGATTTCAGTCATCGGATAGGTGACATCTTGGACGGGCAGAATGGTTTGCTCCTCCAAAATCCGTTGGACTTCGGCCACGCCTTCGGTGGTAATCCAATCAAATTTCAGCTTGACGTTGTAACTCGCCGGAAACGGATTCAAACCATCCATGATTTCCATGAATTCGGTGCCGTTTTCCTGTTGCCAGGTTTTGCTTGCCTCGTCTTTGGAGATGAAACGCATTTCCTTCACGAATTCCTGCTTCCTCAGAAACATTTGGAAGGCAAGCCGCTTGTCTTCGGCGACATGGTCGGGGAGTTCGACAAAAACTTCAAAGTTTTCCTGCGAATAAACGAAGAGAATGTGGCTGTAAATGGCTCCTGCTGCGAATATGTTCAGAAAAAACAAGACCAACGAAATCGTAAACAGCGACCCCCAAAAGGTGCTTCTCGTTCTGGATTTGAGAAAATTCTTGTTCCGCGCCATTCAGTCAAGCAATTCTAATGCAGGCAAAGCAAAAGCCTAAGGTGGTCAAAGCACTGCCTAAACGGCAAAGTAAAGCAAGCCAATGCTGGATTAATGCACATGTCCGGATGCTCAGTCGTATATTCTGAACAGTACCGGCAACATCATTTGTTGCCTGACCGGCTTCCCGTTCTGAATGGCAGGCGCAAATTTGGTCTCGCGGATGAGGCGTTCGGCTTCTTCCTTGGTGCCGCCGCCCAAGTCTTTCATCGCCCGGATATCGGTAGTGGTGCTGTCTGGGAGCACCACAAATGCCACCATGATATCGCCGGTAATTCGCTTTTCCTTGGCTTCTGCGGGGTATTTCATCCGTTTGGCGAGGCTTTGGTACAGCGCAGTGTTGCCACCTGGGTATTCGGCTTCCTGGGTCATTTTGACCGCATAGTTGCGGTGTAGGCTGTCTGGACGGACGGTTTGCGCCATCGCATTTGTCGTTAACACCGCAGTCAACGCAAAAAAGCCAATGAAAATCTTGAGCATGTTGAGATCAATTAAGGTAACCAACGAAAGTTACGAGTTCCAAGCAAATTTTGGTCCTAAAATGATGTCCATTCCGACGTAATCGGTCCGCACTACTTGATACAAGGATTTTTCGTCATTTTTCCCATGTATTTCGGCGCTTCTTGCGCTTGCTTCACGGGAACCATCGATTCCAAATCCAATGTTTTTTTCAAATAGGTGTAGGCTTCGCAAAGTTTGTTGAGCTTGAAGTAAGTGATCCCGGCTTTTTCATGGGCCAACACATGCTTGGGCGTCCATTTGATGGCTTCCAAGAAGTCAGGAATGGCCTTTTCAAACATATCTTGCTCAAAATAACAGAGTCCGCGGGTGAAGTAGGCCGCGGTGTAGGCTTCCGAAGTGCCTTCATCCATTTTCATCGCGTGGTTGAACTTCGCGATGGCCTGATCATACATTTTGCGGTCGTAGTAATACTCTCCGAGGCTCACATGTGACATCACGATATCAGGTTCCACCTCGATGGCCTTCTCCAAATCGGCCAAGGCCTTGTCATATTCTTTGAGCTCCAAGTAGCCATAACCGCGGTTGTTGTAGAGCAGGCCGACATCGGGATTGTTCTTGATCCCGCGCGAATAAGCGTCAATCGCCCGGTAAGGCTGACCGAGATTGTCATAGCAAAAGCCCAGATTCACCCATCCAAATTGCAAATCCGGCCGCAGCGCAAATGCCTTTTCATACGCCTGCGCTCCTTCTGACCAGTTTTTTTGAAAGGTCTGCAACTGCCCGATTTCATGCCAAGCGCGGTATTCATTCGGCAAAATCGTGGTCGCATGCTTGTAGTCACCCAATGCGCGCTGATAATCTTTCAAGGCGTAGTAGGCGCCACCACGAGACATATAGATTTCATAAATGTCTTTGCGATGCTTGTTCATGTACTCGCGGTCGTCCTTCATCAAGGCTTCGTAGAGTTTCATGCCCCGGGTATGGTAGTCGATGGCGGTGAGATAGTCTTCGTTCCTGAAGAACAGGTTCCCGATGTTGGAAAGCGACAACGGATCCTCAGGCTTGTAGTTGATTTTAGTCTTAATGAGTTCAATTCCTTCCTGATTCTTGCCCATTTTGATGAGCGTATAGGCCTTCCGCTCAAGGAGGAATTCATTTGTCGGGTCAAATGAAAGTGCTTTGTCGCAGTCTGCAATGACCTTTTCATATTCCTTGGTCAGAACGTAGGCGTAGGAGCGGTTGCTGTAGCCCATGCCGCTGTTTGGCTTGAGCGTGATGTATTTGGTAAAGGATGTGACGGCGTCTTCGGGTTTGTCCAACAGGATTTGGCACCAACCTTTGGCATTCCAGGCCTCCGAATTGTCGTCACGACTCTGAACAGCTTTGTCGGCAAATTCAAGGCCTTGGTTGTATTTTTCGAGACGGTAGTTGCACCAAGCGAGGCTGCTGTACAAAAAGGAGGCGTCCAAATTGCCCTTTGCGGTGAGGCCGGCAGTGAAATCCTTGGTCGCCTTTTCATACCGTTCCAGACCGTAGTAGGCCCATCCGCGGAAATAATAAACCCAATTGTCCTGACGCTCAAGCTCTAGCGCCTTGGTGAAGTACTCGACTTTGCGGTTGTTGTCCTCTTCTTCTACGCCTTTGTCGTACCAAGATGCCTGTGAAAAGCCGAAGCTCACAGTACCCAAACACAAGACGAAAAGAAGCAATACCCCCCGATGAAAAAAGTGATTCTGCATAAAACGGTTGAACGCGTTAAAGTAAAAATAGGCATCTGCCAACACAGGCCAAAACGTCAAAAAACGCTTCTCTGTGGGTAAGCAGGGCCAAATTTCTCCTTAGCAATATAGCTGCAAGGCAAAACGCCCGTCAGCCACCTTAATTCTACGTTTCCAACGCAAGAATGGTTGAGTACAGAATTGGACAGCTGATGTGGGAAAAAAGGGAGTGATGCCTGAGATTGGGGCAAAAATTCGGATCAACCCCAAGCCATATTTGCAAACGCTTTCCAGTTGGCCATTGAACTTCCTCCGGACGGAATGGAGAAGGCAACTTGACTGAATGCCCGTGAGTAGGGAGCACCTGCGCGCAGGAATCCTGCAAAAATCTCGGCAACTTCTTCTGGATCATTGGCAAATACGCCGCAACCCCAGGCTCCCAATACGAGGTTTTCGACGCCTTGTGCGACTGCCAAGGCAAGCACTTTTTCGGCGCGGGAAACCATGACCGACTTTATTTCAGAGGCTTTTTGAGGCTCATTCTGTCGAATGCAGCCTGCGTTCACCGCCGGAGCGGTGATGATGGAGGCACAGTAGGGCGATTCCAGCAGGGCATCCATATCATCTCGGAAAATCGGAACTTGCGGGGACCAGATCATGTAATCAGAGTAGAGGCAGGTGCCGGTCTTGCGGTTAAATTCGTAGTATTCCGGCTTTCGTAACAAGCTCGCGTAGAGCCCGCTTGCACGCGACAAGGCTTCTTCTTGCGCTTGGCTTCCTCCAAGAAAGCCGCCTCCGGGATTTTTTGCAGAGGCAAAGTTCAGACAGGCAACGTTTTCCAGCTTCTGATCCACCACCCATCTTTGGCAGGTGCGAAACGTCGTTTCTGCAAAAACACTGATCGTCACGGGCTTGCCTTGTGGACGCCGATAAACTTTTTGCTGGACCTCCGTCATCAGATTCGGCCATGCATCCGGTCGAATGACCTCGGTGTCCTTCAGGCAGGCTTCCAAGGACTTTTCAATCGAAATCTTCTTTCCTGAAGCAGTAGAATAGGTTTTGCGTTTCAGAATTTCAACGGTTTGTTCGGCAATTTTTGCTCTATCTGTGCGTGACATTTGTAGTTGATGTTTTGTTTCGCTGCGAATATCGGAATGCAGTGTTCTCATACGCCAACTCGGGGTTTGAACGGCCATTTTTGCAACGTGATCGGCTCGAAGGTCACTTGAACGCTCCAAGGACCAGGCGAATCGATTCACCAACATTGGAATTGCTAACGATCCAAAGCCGTCAGGTTGGCAGAATTGTTGGATAGTCAGCCCGGTATGGCGGGAAAGCCGTTGAACGCAAAGCGTACTCCAAGATCCCCAGAATCAGCACACCAATTGGTTCCAAAGGCTGCAAGCTAAACCAACTTTCAACTTTCCACTCTCCACTCTCCATAAATCAGAACCGGCGTTGATTCTGAACGTTAGCGATTGCCCTCTGAACTCTGAACTCAACATTCTACATTGATTTCGTAGCTTTGCAGTCTCATGAGTAAAGGATTTCAACGATATCAGCTCGAAGACCGTGTGTTGGAGGCGCTGACGAATATTGGCTTCAAGAAGCCGACCGAAGTACAAGAGCAGGTGATTCCGCTGATTTTGCAACGGCGCAACGTCGTCGTCGAGGCAGCTACCGGCACCGGAAAAACCGCCGCCTATGGCCTTCCATTGCTTTCACGCATCGATTATACCAAACGCAGCACCCAGGTTTTGGTGCTCGCGCCCAGCCGCGAATTGGCCTTGCAGGTGGAAACCGCCCTGAGGTCCTTTACGACCCACGTCAAATTCCGCGTGGCCAGCGTCTACGGCGGCATGAGCCTCGCCGAAAGCGAAAAGAAAATCAAATCTTCGCCCCATATCCTCGTTGCCGTCCCCGGACGGCTCAAAGATGCCCTTAGAGGCGGCAAACTCGACTTTTTTTGGCGCGACATCAAATACCTCGTCATCGACGAGGCCGACAAACTCCTCGAATTGGGTTTTCAGGAAATCCTCGACAACCTCGTCAGCCACCTCCGCAACATGGTGCAAGTCGCGCTGTTTTCGGCTACGATTTCAGAAGACGTCGAAGAGCTCATCCGCGAACGGTTTGCGCCATTGCAGGTCGTGCGCCTGAGTCCGCAGGAGGCTTTGCGCAACATCTTTTTCCACTATGTGGTGGTCGATCAGGGGCAAAAGCAGCGGTTTTTGGCCGGTGTGATCTTAAATCAGAAGATCAAGCAGGCTTTGATTTTCACCCCGAATCGTGACGAAGTCTATGAAGTGGCCAACTACCTGCGTTCGTTGGGGCTTAAGGCGGAGGCTTACCACGGTCTGCTCGACCAAGTCGAACGAGCAGCGGTGATGAAGCGCTTCAAACGCAAGCAGGTCAACTTTTTGGTGGCGACCGACTTGGCCGCCCGCGGCTTGGATGTGGAGGCTTTGCCCGCTGTCATCAACTATGCATTTCCAGAGGACATTGAGGTCTATATTCACCGCTGCGGACGTACGGGCCGCGCCGGGAAAAAGGGAGCGGTTTACAACCTTGTCGCTTCCAAAGGCGAGGAATTGACGGTTCAAAATTTCCATACCGAGTTGGGTATCGCCCTCAAAGGCTTTATCATTCAGCCGATTGACAAAAACGCAGCCAAATCCGTCGACAACAAATTGATGAAAGTCCATTTGAGCCGAGGCAAACGCGACAAAATCGCTGCCGGTGATATCGTGGGCTACTTGGTCAATGAAACGGGAGTTGAAGCCGACAAAATCGGAACGATTGCAGTTTATGATACCTATACCTTGGTCGATCTCCCCGAATGGGCTTTTGAGATCATCGAGGCTGCTGACGAAGCCAAGTTGAAAGGCAAATCTGTCAAGGCGACCAAATACTCGTTGGACGATCAGAAAAACCGTTCGGAGGCATTGCGCAAAAGCCAAATCGGGGTTGCTGACAAACGCAAGCTCGAAGAAAAGGCGGCGCGTCGGGTCAAAGATGCTGCGAAAAAGGTCCCTGAAATGCCACTGACGCGCACCAAAGGTGGAGCCGTGGCCAAGGGGAAAGCTGAAGGTTCGGAAGAATCGGCCCCGATCAAAAACAAACCGCGTCCATCCAAAAAGGAAGTCGAAAAATCCGAAAAATCCGGAAAATCGGCATCGGGTCGGTCAGGAGCAGGGAAGTCGCCTTCGGCACGTGCAGGAGCGGGCAAGTCGCCTGCGGCCGGTATGGGCGCAAGCAAAGGCAAAGGAAAGTCGCCTTCGGCGGGCGTCGGTACGGGCAAGGGCAGGGGCAAATCGCCTTCGGCGAATGTGAGTGCCGGCAAGGGCAAGGCAACGAAAACTTCTGCCCCGAATCCTACGCGTCGTTCTGCTGCGAAGTCAGGGACTTTGACCAAACCGCCAAAGCCAAGGGTGGAGAATACTTCCCGCGACATGCCCAAAAGGCCGAAGCGCAGCAGGGACTGATTTCCCGAAAACTATTGCTTTTGTAAGGCGCGAAGCAAACGCTCCGCCTCATATTCACTGTCCTCCGCCGGATAGCGCAGGTTCTTTGCATGCTTTTCCTGCGCCTCTGCCAGTCCCCAGATGATGCCTTCTCCTGCGGGGACAATGGCTGGCTGTTCCCGGTAAATCGGATCCTTGTAAGCATCCAACGTCTGATGAAAGGCCCAGCCTTTGGCCGTTAGACTGCGAATCACGTCGTCTAAAAATAGCGCATTCAGCAGGTTATGGTGGAGCAATAATACATGTTGTACCTTGCGTCCCGTAAGCAAAACCGCCAACGAATCGTAATAATTCGCCCGTTCCAGAATATGGGAAACGTAAAATTCCTTGTAGGGTCGCGGATCCAAATACGGATTTTTGCGCAGGCTGTCGCAGAGCATTTGGTCCACATACCAATCGCTTGCGTCGATCGATACATATCCATTCCGATAGCCATGATTTTCCAGGATTTGCCGCATCGAATCCCGTTTTTCTGCAGAAAAACCTTCCTTCAAAAATGGAAACCTGAAAAGCTTGGTTGCATTGGCAAATGCCGTAATGAAGCTGTCGCAGCTGACCAATTCCTGCTCAAATTGGGCCGCGGTCGCCTTTTTTGAGCCAAAATTGGGATGCGTTGCCGAATGGTTGGCAATGGCATGACCCGCCTTGGCCCAGCTACTGACCAAAGCGCGTCCGCGCGGATCGTCGACTTTGTTTCGGCAGACAAAAAGGACCGTTTTCAAATCATGAAAAGCCAAGGTTTGCAGGATTTTCTGGTTGCGTTCCTGCCAAATCATTGAGGGGCTTGCAGCTGTATTGGGATCGTCGAAGCTCAACGCGATCACCCCCTGGGCGTGGCACAGTGTGAGAGGGAGTGCGAGTGTGAAAAAAATGATGAGGTGGCGGAGATTTTTCAACGGATCGGGACTATTTGAGGGCATTTTCCAGCATTGATGCAAATTTGCGATGACCGGCATCGTTGAAGTGACCGCCGCGTTGGGTATAATCTTTGGGGTCCAGATCCATCGGAATCACGACCTTCATTCCTTCGAAGACATCCGGGTACCGATTCAGAATTGTTCCAGCATCCTCGGGGTTTTCCGGAATCACCGCGACAATGCATTGAGCGCCATATTGTTGTGCCACATTCTGGATCGCACGAAGGTATTCGCCTGTAACCGGTCGTTGCCGTATTTGCGGTTCACAGCGTTTCCAATAGTCACTGTTTGGACGCTGAAATGGAATAATGTTAGCCGCGCGAAGCATCCGCCAAAACATGGTTCCAATCGATGTTTGGGAGCAAAATTGATTGAATCCATTGGACGCTCCTTCAGCCGGGATTTTTTGTTCGGCTTTTACAAAAGCATACGCTGAATCGGCGCTGGGTAGCCATTCAGTACCTGGATATGCCAGGATGACGCCTGCATTGGTGAGGTAAAAGGGTGTTTGAAAGGGCGCCAATGGTCGCTTGAAATGGAATATATCATTTCCCATATAAAGATTCACAACGACCACGTCTGGGCGGATGATCGGTACAAATTTGCGCGCTATGGCTTCATATTGAGCAGGATCTGTGGCGGAAATTCCTGAGTTGTAGATCGCAAAACCCTTAGGAATCAGCAAGTCTGAAAATGCACTGCTGAAATACATCGCCGAATGACCCCAAGTGAAGCTGTCACCTAACAGCAGGATTTTCCGCTTACGGGTGGAGTCATTGCGAAAAGGAATGCTTCGAAAGCCATCCGCATTGATTGGATTTTGAAGTTGGTCCAGGTAGGCTTGGTCCACCGGATCACGTAAGTTTGCAGGTAACTTCCGAATGCTGTCCAAATAGGCGCTGTAGCCATTTTTTAGATCGCCACGGAGGATCGCCAAATGGTCTTGTTGAATCCAATCCTCACCAAAATAAAGTGCATCGGGCCAAATCTTTGATATCTTGGGATCATTAAATCCAGTCAATTGCCGTCGCAAACAATTGCGGGCAGAATCACTGTAAGCAAAGATTCCGTCTTCATTGGTGGAATAGGTTTGGTAGTGTTGCAAACTGTCAACATCAATGATCAACCGGTTTTGGTAAAGAAATCCTGGTTGAATACCCACATAGCGCAAGCCATTTTCCATGACGATCAGCGAAACAGCAAGGAGGATCACGATTTGCAAGAGCCTTGCGAGACGTGGAAACCTGTTTTTCCAGCGAGCGACCGTACCCTCTGGATCTGAAAAAACCAACGCGATAGCCAATAGCGCGACACAGATCGGAAGGTTTTGCCAAACCGTAAGCAAGAAGTTCCATGGCGGCTCCATCTCCAATCGAATATCCTTTGGAAGTTGCAAAAGCCCGAAAACAACCAAAGTCGTCGATGCGGCGATCTTTCCCTTTAGCGGACGTCCATTGATGTGCTGGGCACACAATAACGCGATGGCTGCCACGGCAACATGTGATCCGATGACCACCCATTGGATGTGGTCGGGCTCATTCCACAAAACGGTCATTAACCAAGCTCCCTTGCCCAACTGCAAAACCGCTGCCAATCGCAGTAAG